>SLNH01000110.1 GCA_007133195.1 Nannocystineae bacterium
CGGTGGCGGCCGAACCGGAGCATCATCACGCCGGTGACCGGCAGCTCGCCGACGCGCTCGTCCCAGTCGGCGTCTTGGTAGAGGCGGTCGAAGACCAAGACCGCGCCGTCGCCCTCGCCGATCTCCCACAGGCCTTCGTCGTCGCAATTGCTATTATCTTGACTACAGTCGTAGTCCTCGTCGGTAACCTCCGCACCGGCGATCTCGACGAGCACGCCCAGGTAGTCGTCGCTCGCGGCCTGCTCGGCGCTCACCTCGGTCGGCTCGATGGACGCCGTGGCTCCCGTGGTGCCGATTTGCGCGCTGCCGATCTCGACGTTGCCGATAAATAGATCTTTTTCCCCGCTCACGTTGACGACGTCGCCGATCTCGAGGTGGCTCGTGGTCTGAAAGGTGAACACGGAAAGGCCGCTTTGCCGCGGATCGCCATCCTCCGGATCCGGGTCCTGAATCGTTATGCCGCTGTCGTGAATCCCCGTGACCACGGCGCCGAGCACGACGACGTCCTCATCCTCTTCGACCTCGGTGTACACCTCCTGGATCGTGGCAGGCGTTATCGGCGGACAGGGGCCGTGAGGGTTCGCGATGTCGGGGCAGGCGTCGCACATGTCGCCGGTGCCGTCGAGCGGGGGGGTCTCGGTCTGGTCGGGGTTTTCGTCGTAGGGGCAGTTATCGTCCTCGTTTAAAAACCCGTCGCCCGAAATGTCGCTGGGGACGGGGTCGTCGTCGCAGGGATCGCCCACGCCGTCGCCGTCGGCGTCTTGTTGCACGCCGTCGTCGATCGGTCGGATCGGATGGAAGACCTCCGGGCACAGGTCCTCGTCGTCGGGGACGCCGTCGCCGATGCTGTCGTCGCCGTCGGGGAGGCCCGTGAACTCGCCGGGGCGCGAGGGCACGCACGTCGGCTCGTCTTCGGGCTCGTCGCAGAAGAACAGCGGATAGGCGGCGGCGCTGATGTTGCTCGTGAGCTCGTCATAGCTCGTATCGAGGTTGCGGCTCAGGCACACGCCGCGATCCTCACCGCAGACGTCGACCGGATCGCAGTCATCGCCGATGACGCCCTCGAGGACATTCGCCTCGCCATAAAACGGCTCGCCGGCGACCGACACGAGGAGCACGTCTGCGGAACCTGCCTCGAGCACCGCCCGGTATTCGCCGGGCGCGCCGTCTACGATCAGGAGATCGGCGATCTTGCCCTCCTCGAGCGAGCCGATCGCGTGGTCGTTGCCCGTGGCGATGGCGGCGTTCTGGGTCGCCATCGCCCAAAGCTCGCGATCGCTGAAGATGCCGCTCAAGTAGTCGCGGTTGTAGGAGTCGGCGCACTCGAGCTCGCGCAGCATGTTCGCGGAGCCTGTGTAGGCCCAGTCGGTGCCGAGGGCGATCGTCCCGCCGAACCGATGGAACGTGCTCACGTCGGCCGTCACGCCGTAAAGCGCGATGTTGGTGCGCGGCGACCACACCAGGCGGGTGCCGGCGGTCGCCATCCGGTGAAGATCCGCCGCGTTTAGCCCGATACTGTGGATGTGCGAGGCGTTTTGATGCGTGAAGTCGCGGCCGCCGTCGTCGTATTCCTGGCTTTGACAGCGAAACTCATCCGCCGCGTACTCGTCGATGCCCTCGGCGACGTGGGGCAGGTACGCGGCGGCCATCGAGGTGTTGAACGCGTTCGCGCGGAAGCTCCAGTTCCAGTCGTCGCAGCTTTCGGGCGGGATCAGCACGTCGTCGTGCTGGGCGTCGGAGTCGCCGAGCGGGAAGGTCTCGTAGCTCACCCGCCGGAAGCCCTGCCCGAGCTCCCGCGGGCCGAGATCATCGAGGTGGCGCATGATGCCCGAGGCGTTGCCCGAGCCGACCACCGTGGTGGTGCCGGCCATGAGGTGCCTGAGCTCGTTCCAGCGCATCCCCGTCGAGTTCGTGCCCGTGCCGCTCGGGTTCTGCGGGGTGGACAGCTCGCCGCGCCACTCGTGGCGGTGGTCGTAGCGCCGGTCGCCGAGCTCTTCGTGGGGGCCGGTCTCGTTGAAGAGCATGTGGTCGTGGGGATTGATGAGCGCCGGCGAGATCACCGCGCCGCCGCAGTCGACCACGGTGGCGTCCGAAAACTCGGCCGCACAGTCCTCGCCCACGCAGGCGATCCGCTCGCCCTCGGTGACTACCTCTGCCTCGGGCAGCGCCTCGTCCGGGGTGAGCACGACCCCGCGGTAGACCGTGGCGTCGCCGCTGCCGGCTTGGACCTCGCAGCGGGCCGTGGTGCCCGTCGCGGCGTCGCGCCCTGCGTCGCGCCCTGCGTCGCCCCCGCCGTCCGGTGGAGTGCCGCCGTCTATCGGGCGGTCGTCCCCGTCGGGGGCGGCGTCGCTCGGGCCAGATTCACCGCGCCGTTCGGAGCTACAGGCGGCGACGAGGGCGGCAGCGAAAAGCAGTGCGGCGTAGTACAGCGTGCGCGGCATAAGCGGCTCCAAGCTGCCAACAGGCCTCGTGTCCCAAAGGGCAACCGAGGCTCGTCGTGCAGTGAGTGTGAGTCGCCGACTTGGTACCAAAACGGGCGGCCATGTGGCGAGCTTCGCGTGACAATTCACCGACATTTCGGCGAAGTGCGGCGCATCGCGTGGCCGCTCGCTGGGCGTAGACCAAGTGCTTTGTAGCGTGAGGTAAGCGACCTTCGCCAGCGCTTTGGTGTGACGGCGCGGAGCCAAGGGCGGGCGCTTCTCGGGGCGAGCGGTGTGAGCGGAGGACAGCAAAGAATCCACTGCCGACCCATGCATTTGCGATCTATCCTGATCAAAACGATGCGCGCGATGATCTTGGAGCGGGCGGGACAGCCGCTCCGCCTCGTGGAGAAAAACCGGCCGCGCGCCGGCACCGGCCAGATCGCGCTTCGCGTGTTGAGCTGCGGGATCTGCCGGACCGACCTTCACGTGGTAGACGGCGAGCTCGACCAACCGAAGCCGTCGGTGATCCCGGGGCACCAGATCGTCGGCGAGGTCGTCGAGGTGGGCGCGGGCGCGAGCGTCGAGCGCGGCTCGCGCGTGGGCATCCCGTGGCTCGGGTGGACCTGCGGCGAATGCCGCTACTGCGCCTCGGGACGGGAGAACCTGTGCGGCCGGGCGCGCTTTACCGGCTATCAGATCGACGGCGGGTTCGCCGATTACGCCGTCGCCGACGCGCGATTTGCGTTTCCGATCCCCCGAGGATACGACGCGCTGCAGGCGGCGCCGCTTTTGTGCGCGGGCCTGATCGGCTACCGGGCGCTGCGGATGGCGGGCGACGCAGAGCGGCTCGGGTTTTACGGCTTCGGCGCCGCGGCGCACGTAGCGATTCAGGTGGCCCGCCACCAAGGCCGCGAGGTCTATGCGTTCACGCGCCCGGGCGACGAAAAGGGCCAGGAATTCGCCCGGGCGCTCGGCGCGGCCTGGGCGGGCGCGGCCGGCGACGCCCCGCCCGGGGAGCTCGATGCTGCGCTCATCTTCGCGCCCGTGGGCGAGCTCGTCCCCGCGGCGCTAAGGGCGCTTTCGCGCGGCGGCACCGTCGTCTGCGCCGGGATCCACATGAGCGACATCCCGTCGTTTCCCTACGCGATTTTGTGGGGCGAGCGCGTGATCCGCTCGGTCGCCAACCTCACGCGGCGCGACGGCGAAGAGTTCTTCGCGCTCGCACCGGCGATCCCCGTCCGCACCACCGTGCACGCCTACCCGCTCGAGGACGCGAGCCGCGCGCTCGGCGACCTCCGGGAGGGCCGCTTCGAGGGCGCCGCCGTCCTCGACGTAAGCGCCGGCCAAAGCCTGTAGCCTGCGGTCGCACAACCTAGACGGCGGCGGGCCACCAGGGGCGGCTTCGTGCTCGCCACGGAAGAGGCGCCGTGGCCCGATCGTCACGGCGCTGGGCGCGACGCGGTCGCCTCGGAGAACGTCATGACGAGGTGGTAGGTGTCGTCTTCGCGCTCGGTGTGCACTCGTAGCCCGCTGCGCTGAAAGATGTCGAGCATGTCGAAGTTCTTCGCGAAGACATCGGCGGTGAAGCCCGCGATGTCTCGGGAGCTCGCGATCTCGGTGAGCCTGCGCATCAAGAACGTACCGAGCCCCTGCCCCTGCCAATCGTCGGCGACGACGAAGGCCACGTCGGCCAGCCGGTCGGCGGGATTGACGTCGTAGCGCGCCACGGCGACGATCGGCTGGTCCTCGCCCGCGGGGGTGACCACGAGCGCCATGCTGTCTTCGTAGTCGAGGTCCACGAGCTCGCGCATCTCCTCGCGCGGGTGGCGCCGCTTGTACTGCATGAACCGCGAATACAGGCTGTCGTCACTCAACCGGTAAAACAGGTCCTGAAGCGGTTCGGTATCGGTAAGGCGCGCGGGACGCGCCATCACGTCGCGGCCATCTCGGAGTCGGGTGCGCCGCGACTCCTGCCACGGGTACGGCGCGCGGGGCACGACTTGATCCGGGAACACGTAGCGGCGCGCCTTGGCCGCGCCGAGGAGCTCCTCGCGAAACGACGGGTGCGCGATCTCGACGAGGGCGGTGGCGCGCTGGCGGATGTTTTTGCCCCACAGATCGGCGACGCCGTACTCCGTGACCACGAACCGCACGTCACCCCGGCTCGTGACCACGCCGGAGCCAGGCTCGAGCGCCGGCGTGATGCGGCTTACCGACCCGCCCTGTGCAGTGGAGGGTAGCGCGATAATCGGCTTTCCGCCGCGGCTGCGCGCGGCGCCTCGGATGAAATCGACCTGGCCACCGATCCCGGAGACGAACCTGCCGGCGAGCGAATCGGAGGCCACCTGCCCCGTCAAGTCCACCGCCAGCGCCGAGTTGATCGCGATCATGTCGTCGTTGCGGGAGATCGTAACCGGATCGTTCGTAAACTCGCTCGGTCTCAGCTCTACGGCCGGGTTGTCGTGCGCCCACTCGTATAGGCGACGGTCGCCCATGAGAAACGAGGTGACGAGCTTGCCGGGGAGTAGGCTCTTATTTCGGCCAGTCACGACCCCGGACTCCACGAGATCGATGACGCCGCCGGAGAGCATCTCGGTGTGAACGCCGAGATGGCGGTGACCGGACAGCGCGTCGAGGACGGCGTGGGGGATCTTGCCGATCCCGGTTTGAATCGTGGCCCCGTCGGGGATGAGTGTGGCGACGTGGCGGCCGATCTCTCGCGCGACCTTATCGACCGGCTCGGCTTCGAGCGCGGGGAGCGCGCAGCTCACCGAGATCAGGTGATCGATGGCGTCTACGTGCAGAAACGAGTCCCCGAGCGTGCGGGGCATCTGGTCGTTCACCTCTGCGATGATGAGCGACGCGGTATCGACGGCCGCGCGGACGATGTCCACAGACACCCCGAGGCTGACGTAACCGTGAGCGTCGGGCGGGCTCACTTGAATGAGCGCGACGTCGATGCGAACCCGTCGCCTGCGAATGAGCTCCGGGATCTCGGACAGAAACACGTGCATGAAGTCGGCTCGCCCTTCTTGAACCGCGTTTCGGACGTTGTCGCCGATGAAAAACGCCATGTGGCGAAAGCGCTGCTCGAGCCCAGGAGCCA
>SLNH01000306.1 GCA_007133195.1 Nannocystineae bacterium
CCGCGAGATGGCTTACGCCGCCATCGATCCAGCCGATGGCCTGCTCATGGCGCCCGCGGTGGCGGTGCCGCGGGCGCTGCGCCGGGCCGAGCTTTCGCTCGCCGACATGGATTTGGTAGACATCCACGAGGCGTTCGCCGCGCAGGTCCTCGGCAACGCGCGCGCCTGGGAGAGCGGGTGGCGCGAGGACGCGATCGGCGGACTCGACTGGGACAAGGTCAACGTGTGCGGCGGCTCCATCGCGTTGGGGCACCCCTGGTCGGCGACCGGCGGCCGCATCGTGACCACCATGGCGGGTGAGCTGGCCCGCCGCGGTGGCCGCTACGGCTTGGTGAGCATCTGCGCCGCCGGCGCGATGGCCGGCGCGTTCGTGCTCGAGCGCCCGGGGGCGCAGCCCCGATAACACCCGTCGCTGCGGATTTTCGGCCCGCCGCCGGTGGCCGGGCGGGTCGGCGACGGCCGTCGCGGCCGCGCTCACACGCGAGCGGCGGCGTCCTTGTGCGGCAAGCGACACAGGACGCACGTGGCGGCGACGAACAGCCACGCCGCCGGGGCGCCTCCACCGCTGCAGCCGTCAGCTCCGAGCTCCGCCGAGGAGATCGCGCCGTCGTCATCGTGCGGATCATCCGGGCCGGCTTCCTCGGACGAGAGATCGCCGCCGCCGCACGCGATCGCGCCGAGGTCATTTCCCCCGCAAGCGTCGTGCGGCCTGCCCTCGAGATCGGCGGTGACGACCTCCGGCGTCGCCGCGTCGACGCCTGAGGCGGGGCTGTCGAGCGCGAGGGCATAGTCGTTCGCTGCTGGATCGACGAACAGCTCGCCTTTGTCCGCGGAAAATGAATGCTCGCCTTGTCCGGTGTGCTCGCGCCAGGCGTCGAGGTCGATCGGGCCGCCATCGTCGCCGACCCGGTAGCGCGTCGTGCCTGCGTTATAGTCGGCCTCGAGGCCCGACAGGCTCGGCTCGTCAACGAGAATCGCCTCGCTGCTCGGATCTTCGTGGACGAAGAGGTTGTTTACGACCTCATTGTCCGTGCTCCCGTCGCGGATCTGCAGCGCCGGCCGCGCCCCGTCCGGCATGACGACCGTGTTGTGCGCGATGACGTTCCCGCTCGAGGGGCCGCCGCCGTCGATGGCGTACAGGCTGATGCCCGCGGCGCCGTTGTCATATAAGAGATTGCTCGCGATGACGGCGTCCTGCAGCCCGTCGGCGTTGATCCCGGACCCGCCGCTTTGGCCGTTTTCGTAGACGATGTTGCCCTCGATCCGAGCCCCGGAGATGACGCCTTCGTCCCCGGCGTGTGCGTCGCCGTTTAGGTGGATGCCGTTTAGCTCGTTTCCCCAGACGACGTTGTCCGTCACCACGGGATCCCGGCACGTATTTCCCACGTAGATGCCGTGCTCTACGCCCGACCGCGACGTCTCGTTCCCTTCAATGAGCAGGTCGTCGCAAAAACTCGTGAGGATGCCCCACACTCCGTTTTCGTCTGCTCGAATGTCGCGAATCGTCACGCCTTCGCAGTCCATCGCGCGGACACCGGCTCGCGAGGTACCTTCGACGCGGAACCCCTCGAGGATCACGTGCGAAGCGCCGTCGAGGTTGATTCCATCGTCCGTGTAGGGGTTGTCGCGATCCACGGTGGCGCCGTCTTCGGCGACGAACTCGATCGGTTCGGAGGAGGTGCCGCTCGTCTGGAGCTGAAAGCCCTCGTAGTTCCCCTCGCGCACCACGACGCGATCGCCGGGGCCCACGGTGTCCGCGGCGTGTTGCAGGGTCTGCCAGGGATCGGCCTCGTCGCCCCCGGCGCTATCGTCCCCGGACGGGGCCACGTAGTAGGTGTCCGCGAGCGCGAGCGCGGGCGCGGCGAGCGACAAGACGAGGCCCGCGGCGGCACAGACGGGCGCCGCGGGTAAGTACGAACCATAAACACCGAGCATGGCGTTCTCCCCCCGCGGCGCGGGCCGCGGGCGATGACGTAACGAGGTTCGCCAGCTGCGAAAGCAGCGGCTCGCGGTACGACCGGGCGATGTCCGGCGCCGTTGCCCCGTGCGGGCGAACGCGAGCGTGGTAAAGCGTCGCAGCCAGCTTTAGCGGCTCGCGCGGGTCGGCGCGACAGGGGCCTGTGCCTTGCTCTGCGCTTCCGAGGCCGCCTCGCCCTCGACGGCCAGCTCGCGGACGTGGCGAGTGCCGTGTTCGCCCACCGCCGAGATGGTCCAAGATCCGGGCTCCGGCGTCCAGAACACCGCCTCGTCGTGCGCGCTGGACGCGTGGTAGGCCCCGCTTACATACCAGTGGACGTCTCCGCCGGCCGAGGAGTAGGCCTCCAGTCGGACCGGTTGGTCTCGCGCAGGTCGGTTCGAGTCCAAGACGATCGTCGCGTTGGCGGGCGGCGCGGTGATCGCCAAGCTCGTCTCCCGCTCAGACGGGCAGTCTGGATGCGGCCTGGGCACATTTCCGGCCCTCCGGCCGCGAGAGCGCTCGTAGCGGGCGAGGGGCTTCGGGGGACGGAAGACGACGCGGGTCTCGGTTTCCGACAGGCTCGGCGGTCTACAGCCTTCGGGAATCCGGTGCCCGCTGTCGGCGTCGACGGTGATTTCTTCGTGGAGCTCGCATCGCGCCGGCGCCGCGGTACGGGCGGGAACGTCGACGGTGGCGGTGTGCGGGCAGTGGGGGCCCGGGCGGCGGCCGGAGCGCGGGCAGATCTCGATCTCGGCGAGCTCGTCGGTCGGCTTGGCGGATCGTACGGGCGTCTTTTGGTCGATCGCCCTCACGATGTCGAAAAACAGCGGGGCGGCGACGTTCGCGCCGATGAGCTCGGGGTGGCGCTGAAACGCGAGATCACCCGCCCACACCACGACGACGTACTGGTCACCGAAGCCGGCGGTCCACGCGTCGTGGTAGGCGTAGCTGGTCCCGGTCTTCCAGGCGATGCCCTGCTCGCGCGCCCGCCGCCCTCCGAGATCGGCGCGGGGGTGCGAGCGACGCGTGAGCGCCCGGATGGTGAGCCAGGACGCCGCGCGCGAGATCGCGCGCGCTCGGCTCTCGTCGTCGCCCGTGCCGGGTTCGCCTCGCTCCGCGGAGCCGGGCGCGTGTGCGCCGCGCAGCGCGGGTTCGAGGGGCCCGCGGATCGGCAAACCGCCAACGGCCAAAGCGGCCGAATCTAGAGCCAAGGGGGCCGCCGTGGCCTCCGCGCCGTCGCCGCGGTAGATGGTCGGGGTGATGGGGCGGCCCTCGCGCGCGATGCCCGCGTACAGCGAAGCGACCTCCAGCGCGGAAGCGGGCATGCCGCCGACCACGAGTTCGAGCCCGCCGTCGCCGGCGCGATAGGCGGGGCCGTGGAGTCCGAATCGCACCATCGTCTGCACGAACTCATCGACGCCGAGCCGTTCGACGAGCCGGACGAACGGGATGTTTAAAGATGACGCCAGCGCCTCCTCCGCTCCCACGAGTCCGCGGTATCGGCGGTCGAAATTCTGGGGCCGGTAGTCGCCTCGCGCCAGCGGCGCGTCGATCAGGGCGTGCGACGGGGCTACGAGGCCTTCGTCGAGGGCGGCGGCGTAGGCGACGGGCTTGAGCAGCGACCCGGTCGAGCGAGGTGCGGCGAACGCGGGTAAGGCGCTTCCGGGCGTGGCGGGATCGAAGTCCAGGTTTCCGACCATGCCGCGCACGCGCCCGGTGCTCTTGTCCACGGCGATCGCCGCGACGTGCGGGGCGCCCGAGGCGCGCAGACGCGCGGCGTGGTCTTGGGCGGCGCGCGCCATCCGGCGCTGGATGCGCGGCTCGAGCGTCGTTTGGATGCGCACCGCGGCCTGTCCGCGCCCGCGCTCGTCTCGCGCGAGCGCCTCCGGGCGGTGTCGCTCGAGCCACCGCGCGACGTGGGGGATGTCGCGCGGCGGTCCCGATGTCGCGGTGGGCACCTCGCTGTCGGCGAAGGCGCGCGCGAGCTCCTCGGGGCGCTCGCTGCCGGGGAGCGCGCCCCTACTCGCGAGTTTGTGGGCGATGCGATCACGAGCGTCCCGCAGCGCGAGCTCGTTTTCGGGCGCCGGGCGGCGGGCGGTCGGGCTCTGCGGGATGGCGAGGAGCGTCGCGATCTCCGGGGCCGACAGGCTGGACGGCCCGCGCCCCCAAAACGACTGGGCCGCTGCTTCGATCCCTTCGATGTTTCCACCGTAGGGGGCAAAGCGCAGGTAGGTCTCCAGGATCTCATCCTTGGACATGCGGATCTCGAGCTGAATCGCCCGCAGCGCCTCGATGGCCTTGGCGCCAAACGTGCGCGGACGCGGCTCGAGAAGGCGCGCGACCTGCATGGTGATGGTAGACGCGCCCGATTCGACCTCGCCCGCCCGGAGGTTGCCGGTTGTCGCGCGGGCCAAGGCGATCGGATCGATCCCCGGATGCCAGTAGAAACGTCGGTCTTCCAGCGCGAGGAGGGCGTCGACATAGGCCGGATCGACATCGCGAAGGCCCGTGGGAAAGCGCCACCGATCGTCTTCGGCTAAAAGCGCGTGGGCCATTTTTCCGCCCTGGTAGGTCACCACCACCGAGTCGGCGTGACCGAGTCGCTCGGGCAGGGGGACGAGATGGGCGAGCGCCCACGCGAGCGGGACGAGCGCCGCGGACGCGCCGGTAAGCCACGCCGCGACACATGCGGGCCACGCGAGCGCGCGCATCCATCGGATGTGCGCGAGCCGCCTGGTCGCACCTCGAATGTACCGCAACGCGGTCACGGTGTACCCCTCCCCGAGCGCATCATCGCCGCCGGATTTCCACGTCCTCGCCGCCCACGCGCGCCCATCGATCCGCTTGGTAAAGGGATCGGAGCTCGGTCGGTGGCGTGCTGAGTCGGCCCGCCGTCGTCGCCCGGATGCTGTAGACGAACCTGACCGTTTCATCTTCGCGGATCGATCCGAACGCTTCTACGCGATTGTCTCGCACCTCGACGTGGTCCACATTCCAGGCCTCGCTGGGATCGAGCCAGTCGGGGCGGTGATCGCCCTCCGGGCGCGGATTTTCGATCTCGAAGCCGCCGGCGATGCGCGCGTCGAGGGCGAGGTCTTCGAGCGTGCCGCGCTGGTCGTGACTGGCTCGAATGTCCACGAACGCGAGATCGCCGACCTCGAGGTCCCGGGGGGCGACGGGTTCGCCGTCCGCGTCGCGGATGGCGCGCGACAGTTCGATGCCCTCGCCGCCGATCACCGGCGCGGCGCCCTCTTTGACGCCCTCGGTCCGGCGAAACAGCGTCACGGGAACGTCGGACTCTTCGTCGAGCTCCAGGGTCACGCGGCCGTACTCGGAGGCGCGGTGAAGGCGCCACGATCGCGACCCGTCGTCGCCCACGACCTCCGGCTCGATTTCGGTGCCGCCGGCCAGAAGGCGCGCCTCGGGGATCGATTCCATGCGCGCTTCGGCCCAGCGCCCTAAGCCGGAGACCGACCAGCCGAGCTCGTGGAGGTTCAGCTCACCCCGCTCGGCGTCGGCCAGGCGGTCGGCCACGTCGCTGGCCAGGTCGGCGAGGACCTCGTCCTTTGCGCCAAAGCTCTCGATGCCGACCTCGAGGGCAAGGCCCTCGTGGCGCGCCGGGGAGTAATGCGTTTCCGCGTCACCGTGACCGAGCGCGGGGCGAGAGATGAGCGCCCGCAGGTCATCGCGCACCGTCTCGTCGCCGGCGATGTACAGCGAGGCCGTCGCGAGCAGGGCGCGCTCGTGATCGCGTCCGGTCGGGCGGCGGGGCAGCGCGTCCAACAGCGCACGGGCCGCGCGCCGATCCGGACGCCCGTTTCGCGCGAGCACCCACAGGGCGAGATCCAAGTCTTTTAGATCGTGGCCGCGCTGCACGCGCCGATCGAGCCAGTCGAGGCCGTCGCGCACCACCCATTCGGGCACCGCGTGCCCGGCGTCGCCGGCGGACGTGAGCATATCCAACACGTAGGCTTGCCCCCACGGGCTCACCGGCAGCGTGCCCGACGCCCAGAACGAAAACCGCCCCGAGCTCTGCTGCAGTCGCTCGAGACCGCGGATCCCGCTGGACACGCGCCATCCGGCGCCGCGCTCGCCGACCTCGGGATCGGCGGCCTGGAGCAGCCGATCGAGGTACACGGCCGGCCGGACCCGCGCGACGGTGTTGTATAAATTCGCGCCGAGGCGAAGCCGCGGGTAGTAAAGCACCCGCTCGAGGTGCACGAACGCCGGCGCGCGCGGGATCGACGTGACCCACAGGTCCGTGGTCTCGCTCGTCGGCAGCCAGCCATCAAGCTCACCGCTCACGTCGAAGAACGTCTCTCGTACTGTGTGGGTCTCTTGTTCGACGCTCCGCGCGCCGCCCGGGTAAATCGGGACGGTGGCTTCGTGCCGCGATCGCAGGCCGCCGCCGGAGGCTGTAAACGCGAGCGCCGGCGCCCCCGCCCGCCCGGCGACCCGCACGTCGAACACCGCGCGTCCGTGCTCGTCGGGATCGAGCGACATCGTGGCGCCGTCTTCGCCCGCGATCTCGAGCTCGGCCGTCTCGACGTCTACCTGCGCGGCGTCTGGGATGACGTCGGCGGCTAGGTCGACGTCGATCGCCTGCTGCGTCGTGTTGGTCACTTGCACGGGGACGCGAATCTCGTCGCCGTGGGTGGCGAAGCGCGGCGCCGTGGCCTGCAGGGCGAGCGGATCGCGGACCGTGGTGCGCGCGCTCGCCTCACCGAGCCTGTCGTCGCCGATGACGATCGCCGCGATGTCGAGCTCGCCGCGGTAATCCGGGATCTCGAACGACACCTCGGCGCGGCCGTCGTCGTCCAGGGGGACGAGCCCGGACCACATCGATGTGGGTTCTACGGGCATGATCACCTCGGGGCTCGGCTCCATCGGCGCGAGACCCCCGCCAAACAGCTCCGGCGACACGTCGGCGTACCAGCCCACCGTGTCGAAGGTCTCCACGCCGAGCGCGAGGGTGGCGAAGATCTGCTCGATCGCGGGCGTCGCCTCGTGCGTGGCGATCGACAGGATCCCGCGATCGACCGCCGCGACCGCGACCTTGGCGGCCTGTCCCGCGTTCGGGCTGCGGACGGTGACGTCGAGGGAGTCCCCCGGCTCGCGCTCGTCGGCGACCGCCAGGTGCACATCGGCGTTCCAGGGCGAGCGCGCGACGCTCACGCGCTTGGTGCCGAATCCGCGATCGAGGCCTTCGGGTGCGTCCTCGGCGGTGGGCACGTACAGCGCCGAGACGTAGACGTTGGGATCGAAGTATTCGACCTCGGCCTCCCAGGTGTTTTCGCCCGGCTCGACGTCGATCCACTCCCAGGCGTCCACCCGGTATGTCTCGATCGTCACGAGCGCGCGCCCCGCGGCGGGAGCTTCGAATGAAAACTCGGCCGGCTGTCCCACCGTCACTTCGCTCGGGCCTTCGATCTCCACGTGCGCCGGATCGTCCGGACGCGGATCGAGATCGCGGGTGCCCCAGCCCCAAAAGCGCCGCGGCGGGGCGATCTCGAGCTCGGTCACCGCCCCGGCGCGCTCGGCGCGCACGTACAGGCCGGCGCTCTCTCCGCGCGGGGGCGCGCGCACGGAAAATCGGCCGTCCTCCAAGTCGACCACGGCGCGGTCGTCCACGCTTTCGTGGCGCTCTCGCTCCCAGCGGGTGCGCCCGTCCGCGCGAACCTGCGTCGTGGTGTACCGGATCGCGCCGAGCTCGAGGTCCGCGGTGCGGGCGCCGGTCTCCACGTCGCCGGCTGGGCCCACGACGATCCCCTCCACGACCGCGCCGTCGTCGCGATCGACGCGCTCCTGCGCAGAGCGCAGTCCGATGAGCTCGTCGCCCGGAAGCAGCGTGGTCGTGCCCTCCTGGCGCGACGGTGTCCCGCTGCCCGCCTCGAACACCGCGGCTTCCACCCGGGCCGCGTAGGGAACCCGCTCGTCTAGCTCGAACGCGTCGCAGGAAAACTCCGCGCGGCCGTCGTCGTCGAGCGTGCCCTCGTGGCGCGCGGTCGCGGGCTCGATGTCATCGGGGAACGGACCGAACTCATACTCCGGGTAACGCTCCGCGAACGGGTTTTCCGGTGCGAACCGACAGGTCACCTCGAAGTCGGCGCCCGAGGCGGCGGCGCCGAACAGATACTCGGCGCGCACGGCGCCTTGCAGGCCGCCTTCGCGCGACACATAGAAGTCCTCGAGGTCGAGATCGACGTCGATGCGCTCGGGGACGAACTCCTCGACGGACACGGCCTGCCGCGCGATCGCCTCGTCGCCGGCGAACATTTCGATGTTCCAGGTGCCCGTGGTGGCGAGCTCTGGGAGCCGGTAGTCGAACTCGAGCGCGCCGACCTCGTCGGACTCGTAGACGCCGCGGTAGGCCTGTTGGCCGCGGGCGTTCGAGATCTCCACGCCGACGGGCACGCCGCTCTGTCCTCGGTACTCGCGGTCGCGCACGATGCCGGCGAGCCTCATCGTCTCACCAGGCCTGTACAGCGTTCGCTCGGCCTGGAGTGCGCCGCGGTGTGCCGGGTCGTCGGCGTAGGCAACGCCGCCGATCTCGCCGCGCGCGATTTCGGTCTTCGTGTCCGTCCAGTCCACGTACGCGAGCTCGCCCGCGCCCTCGGCCACCACCGCGAACGGCGGCTCACTGTCGAGATCGCCCCAGTTGCCGCGCAACACGCACCACCCGTCACCGTCCGTTTCGCATGATGCGAGGGCCTTTCCGTTTTCACGCACGAGCTCGAGCGCGACGCCCGAGACCGGTTGCGCGCCGTCGACGTCGATCGTCCACGCCCAGACCTCGTCGACCTGCTCACCGGTGTGACTCGCGCGCTTGGCGATGAGCTGGATGTCGCTCACGATGAACCGGTGGGCGTCGCGGACGCCTCCATAGTAGGGGGCCGAAACTTCGACTTGATACGCTCCGGGTTCGGGCTCGCCGACGAGCTCGCTCATGTCGATGTACGAGTAGCGCGCTCCATCGGGCCCAGGATCGAGCTCCAGGTAGTCGTCGGCGATTGCGAACGAGGTGCGGCCACCCATCTCGTCGCCGCCCGAGAGCCAAAAACCGAAGGTCTCCTCCGGCGCATGACGGATGACCACGTGCACCAGCTCGACGCCTCTGTGGCGAATCGGTACGCGATCCCAGTTTTCGCGCTCGAGGTACCGGCCATCCGCGTCCACGGCCAGCTCCGGCCCCGCGTAGGGCAGGACCATCGTCTCCTCGTGCCCCTCGTAGAGCTCGGGGACGTGATCGCCGAAGTCGCCCGTTCGGACGGCCAGGCCCACCGTTCCCGCCGGCGCGCCTGGCTGCGGGATGACTTCGAATCCTCGCGGGTGATCGACGATGGAAAACTCATCCCCCGTGTCTAACTCCACGAGGTCGCGCACCCGCTGGATGTCTACGTCGCATCGCCTCGATACGTCCGAGATGTATTCGCGAAGCTCCTGATCCCAGTAGCCATGGCCGACTTCCTGCGCGGTGGGATCGTGGCACACGACGCGGATCGCGGGCTCGCCGGCGCGTTCGTAGGTGCCCACCGCGCGGATCTCCAGGCCGTCGGTGTCGCCGACCGGGGTGGATTCGTCCAGCGGCGTCAATGATGCGCCACCGTCGGACGACACGAGGCCATCGCCGCCGCTGAGCGCCACCGCGTCGACGTCGGCGAACGAGCCCCCCGGCGCGCGGAGACGCGCGCTGGCGACGCGTCCGTCTTCACCTAGATCGTAGTGCACCGATTCGGGCGCGGCGCCGTCCAGCGCCCACGAAAGCTCGGCCTCCAGATCCCTTGCCGCCACCGGCGCGGAGAACCGGAGCTCCACGTGACCGAAGGCGCCGACGGGCCTTGCCGCCGACAGATCGATGAGCGCGAAGCGAGGCGTCTCGAACTGAGCCTTGGGCGCAGGATCGAGGTGAGTGACCTCGATGTCTTCCTCCGTGGAGGCATCGCCGGAGCTGTAGACGAACTCCACCCGCTCGAACTCGACCTCGTAGCGCGTTCCCGGCTCGAGCGCGCGAGCGAGCTCGGCGCGAAACACACGATGATTGCTCCCGAGCGAGATGTCGGCCACGTCGATCTCCTCGCCCGCATCGTCGCGGACGGTCATCCTCGTGCCGGGGCCGATTTGGGGATGGCCACGCCGTACGATGGAGCGGTCGATCGTCGCGACGAGCTCGGTGGGCACCGCCCCAGGCGGACCCGCGGCGCGAAACGACACGTTCCACGCCGACGGATCGACGATGCGCGACATGTCGTCGGGGTCGAAGTCGTGCGGCATGGCGCCCGCGATCTCCGGCTTCGGGATGGTCTCCGAGCGATCCCGCTGGAATACCTCCTCGGGGTCTTCGTCGTCGTCGCCCCTACAGGCCGCCAAGACGAGGGCGGCGGTGAGGCAGATGGCCGGGGCCGTGCGCAGCCAGTTCGCAGCGCCTCTGCCAGATCCTCCTCGCTCATCGCGAACGGGGGACGGGGCGCGTCGGCGCCGGTGTGGTGCTTGTTGGCTCCCCGGGCTGGCGCGGAAACGGACGGTTGACGAACGTGACAAAGGACTCTCCCTTCCTAGAGCCCATCTCCGTTTTTCTGAGATAAGCTCTAGAGTCATGCGCACCTCACGCGGCGCCCGTGCACGGTAACGAACGGCGGGTGTGAGCGGCAACGCGAGTCGCGAATCTCCCGTGAAGCGGCTGGCGCATCGAGCGATGGCTGGCGTGCCGGAGTGACAACGCAAAACGCCCGGGCGGTATTTCGTCCTACGTGGGCGCGATGCCGATGAGGACGGTTGGCCGTGCCCGCTCGCCGCCGGCAGCGAGCGGGCGTGCGCTGTTTTCTGGTGTGCGCGGTCGCGACACGGCGCGGCGTGTGACGGCCCGCACCAACGAATCAATTCGCTGATTGAAAACGTGATCGCGCGTTACGTGCTGTTGTATAACAGTAAAAACCCTACGAATGTGACGAGTGCGCGGTGTTGGTGGCGGACCGACGTAGGTATGCGGCGCGGAATCCGCGACGGGATGGATCTCGGGCTATCCGCTGGGTCGTTCGGGACCGCGGTCGATTTGAACGTCTTGCTCTACGAGGATGTCGTTCGCCCCGGTCCATAGAGCGGGTGCCCGGCCGAGGACGTTTTTGCGATCGATGGAGGAGGCTTGGACGGGTTGGGGCGCCCGGCCCATGGCCTTTACGCGAGAACGAGATGCTGCCAGCGAAGCCCGTATGGTTCGAACTTGGCAAAGTCCCCGTCCCGGGTAACCCACGTGCACCCCGACGCGATCGCGAGCGCCGCGTGCTGGGCGTCGGCGACGTGCTTGCCCTCCGACTGCGCGGCTCGGCACAAGCGCGCCACCTCATCGAAGTGTTGGGGAGGCGGGTGAACCAGCCGGCATCGCGGGTGCGCCGTCATGTGCTCGATGGCCGCGAGCGCCACCGGCAGCGGCGTGGGGTCTTGGAAGATCCGCCGATTGGTCACGATCCGCACAAAACCAACCGCCACCAGCACGCTGAGCGCGAAGGGGGCTGGGCCGTTAATTAGCTGGGTGAGCCACGTCTTGTAGGCGGCGTGCCAGGCTTCGTCTTCGCGGTGCGCGTAGACGAGCACATTGACGTCGGGCATCAGCACGATGAACGCAGCGACCGCCGGTCGTCGTCTTCCAGACTTTCGGCGAAGTCCCCGGGCTCGTGCTGCACCTTGCTGTCCGCGCGACCGTAGGTGATCATGTCGAACGCTGGCACCTGGGACGGGGTGCGATCGAACGCCTCGCGCAGGGCCGAGTTGACCACTTCGCTCAGTGTCGTGTTCCGCTCTGCCGCCAAGCGCTTGGCTTGGCGCAGCAACTCGTCGTCGAGAACCAAGGTCGTCCGCACATTGGTGAGCATAGCTATGCGCATACGCGCGTCAAGCTGAAACCTCCTTCGGCGCAGGCAATCGAGTCCTGTGCTTGGGGGAGGGGGCTCAAAGTCGCTGAAGGGGTGTTTCCGGAGGTTGTACCCATATGACATGAGCACCATATGGGTACACGCGCCGGATCGAGGGGGTGTGTGCCGGGCAATCCACCTCAACGCTTGGGGAGGCGGCTCCGCGGTAAAACCGCATCACTGACGCGGGCTCGCATTGAAGGCGCGGTCGCCGCAGCGGAGGACTTGATCGCCGCGTTACGAAGTCAGCGCCGGCGCCGCCGCTTCCCCGGCGGCGGACCGAAGATCTCGGACATCACGAACGAGCGCACCAGATCGTCGGACGACAGGGTGCCAAAGTCGATGGGACGCCTGCGGCGCGGCTCGTTGCTCGGGCGCTCCTGGGCGCCGGGCGCGGGCGCTTGTTGTGGGGGCGCGGGCGGCTGCGCGGCGCCCTCGCCGTGCGGATGTTCGCCGCGAACGGCGTCCTCGCGGGGTGGTGGCCGCCGGTCGGGCCGCGGGGAGGGGGCCGGCTGGGGCCTGACGTCTTCTTCCTCGAGCCCGAGCAGCTCGAGGAGCTTTCCGCCGTCGAATCCGCCTCTTACCACGTTCCCTCTCCGTTACAGCACAACGGCGCGGCCCCCTAGACGCGGAGCCCGTTTGCCTCGTCGTCGGCGTCGGCGCCTTGCGACGTGGCGATGGCGTCCCGCATCTGGGTGTCGGCCATGATGTTTTTGAGGTTGTAGTAATCCATGAGGGTGAGGGCGCCCGAATGGAACGCCTCCGCCATCGCCTTCGGTACCTCGGCCCGCGCTTCTTGCACCTTCGCCCGCATCTCCTCCTCGAGCGCCCGCATCTCCTGCTCGCGGGCCACCTCCATCGAGCGCTTCTCCTCGGCCCGCGCCTGCGCGATTTCTTTGTCGGCCTGCGCCTGGCTCACCTGGAGGTTCGCGCCGACGTTTTTGCCGACGTCGATGTCCGCGATGTCGATGGACAGGATGTCGAAGGCCGTGCCGCTGTCGAGCCCGCGCTCGAGGAGCCGCCGGGTGATGATGTCCGGCTGCTTCAGCACCTCTTTGTAGGTGGCCGCCGAACCGATGCCGCTCACGATGCCCTCACCCACGCGGGCGATGACCGTTTCCTCGGTGGCGCCGCCGACGAGGCGCTCGAGGTTGACGCGCACCGTGATGCGCGCCTTCACCTTGAGCTGGATCCCGTCTTTGGCGACGGCGTCGAACCACACCTTGCCCTGCTGCGGCGCCGGGGCGTCGATCACCTTCGGGGCGACCGTGTTGGCGACGGCCTCGGACACGTTCCGTCCCGCGAGGTCGATCTCGCGCGCCTGCGAGAACGTGAGCGGAATCTTCGCCCGGTTGGCGCTGATGTAGCCGCGGATCACGTTGTTGACGTTGCCCCCGGCCAGGTGATGGCGCTGGATGTCGGAGACAGACACGTCGAGGCCGGCTTTCCGGCAGGTGATGAGGGGCGGCATGATCGCCCGCGGTGAAACGCTGCGGATGCGCATCGCCACGAACGCCAGCGGCCCGATGAGGACGCCGCTCGCGAGCGCCGCGACCCACAGCCTCACCGGGATCAGCCAGACGAAGAACAGAAGGACGATGCCTACGATCGATACGAGTACGAGAGGATCCATGATGAATTCCTTCAGCTTCGTCAGGCTTGCGGGCGCGCCGGCACTTCGGTGATGCGGCCGGCGCGGATGCTCTCGGCCATGGCGCGCGGCACCTCGGCCTCGGCGCCGATGACCTTCGCGGACATCTCGCGCGAACGCGCCTTCATCTCTTGCTCGTCGGCGAGCGCCTTGGCGCGGCGCTCCTCGGCCTTGGCCTGCGCCACGAGCTTGTCGGCGTCGGCCTGGCTCGTCTGCAGCTCGCTGCCGATGTTGCGACCCACATCGATGTCGGCGATGTCGATGGAGATGATCTCGAAGGCCGTGCCTTCGTCGAGCCCGCGCTCGAGGACCCGGCGCGAGATGATGTCGGGATTTTCCAGCACGTCGCTGTGGGTGGGAACCGAACCGATACCGCTCACGATGCCCTCACCCACCCGGGCGATCACCGTCTCCTCGGTGGCGCCGCCGACGAGCTTTTCGAGGTTGGCGCGGACGGTGACCTGAGCCCGCACTTTGAGCTGGACCCCGTCCTGGGCGACCGCGCTGATGCTATCGGCCCCCGAGCCGGGCATCGGGCACATGATCACGGCGGGTTCGACGCTCATGTTCACCGCGCGCCGCACGTTTCGCCCCGCCAGGTCGATGGCGGCCGCCTGCGCGAAGGTGAGCGGGATGCCCGCGTTGCGGGCGCTGATGAGGCCGGCGACGACGTTCTTGACGTTTCCGCCGGCGAGCAGGTGCGTCTCGAGCTGGTTGACCGTCACCTGGGCGTTGGCCTGCACGGCCTCGATGAGCGGGTCGACGATGTGGTGCGGGTTCACCAGCCGAAGCCGCATCCCGATCAGGTTCATGAGCCCGACTTTGACGCCGCTCGCCAGCGCCTTGATCCAGAGCCTGACCGGCACCAGCCAGAAAATGAGTCCGATCAGAATGACGACGACCGCGAAGATGGCGATCGCCCCACTCTCGATCATGCGGACGATGAAGTCCTCCGCCTGCGTTTCGCCTTGCATAAGCTATTCCCCTGGATCGCGGGGCGTCTTCGACCCCGACTCCGACGCCTGGTTTGGGTGGACCGCTTGGTCCTGCGACGCCCGCGCGGCGCCGTCGCCGGCGTCCTCCCGGACGACGAGCCTTTGGCCATCGTGCGAGATCACGGTGACGGCCGCGTTCGGATCGAGGTAGGCGCGCTCTGCGCGGGCCGGGTAGCTCTTTCCGCCGATCTCCACCTCGCCCTCGGGCCGCAGGGAGGTTTTGGCCGTGCCGGCCTTACCTTCGAGGCCGGCGAGCCCACCGCCGAGGTCCGCGAGCGGGCCCTCCGCGGGCGGCGCGAGCGCGGCCCTCATCGTAAAGCGCTTCCATAGTGCGGTTTTGCGGAGCGCGAGGTAGGCGAACACCGACCACAAAAGGGCGAGCCCTACGGCGATCCCGAGCATGGCGATCGCGCTTCTGAACTCTTCCCAGAAATACGGGCTGTCCACGGGGTGACCGATGGCCGCCATGATCAGGCCCGCCGCGAGGGCGAGCGCGCCGGCGAGCGCCGCCACGCCGATCCCAGGGATCACGAAGATCTCGAGGGCGAGCAGCAAGATGCCGATGGCGACGAGGACCATGTCCTCCCAGCCGGCGAAGCCAGCCGTGTACTTCCCGAACAAAAACGCGCCGATCGCCAGCGCCGCCACGAACTCGGGCACGCCGGTGCCGGGCATCTTGAACGCGAAGATGAGCGCGAAGATGCCAAGCGACAAAAGCAGCGCGCTCACGAGCGGATCGCTCAAAAACTCCGCCAGCCGCTCCGCAGGCGACAGCGCGGCCAGCGCCTCGCCTTGGACCTCGACGCTCGCCCCCGAAGCGGCCGAGGACTCGGCAAGCAGGGCGCCAGGGACGAGGGCCACAAACGCCGCCACCACAGCCGCCGTGAGGAGGGCCGAGCCCCCCGATATCCACGACCTCCGATTACTCCAAGCAGCGCCCATGATGTGGGGTTCGTATCACGGGGGATCGCCCCCGGCAATGGAAGTCGGTGCGAACGCGGCGTTACTCGGGGGCGATTCGCTCGAGCTCGTAGCCGGCGTCCTCGAGGAGCTCGACCACGCTTCGTTCTCCCACCAAGTGGCCGGCGCCCACCGCGATGAACGGGGTCCCGCGGGACAGCAGGTCCTCGATGCCCGAGACCCAATTTTCGTTCCGCTCGTAGAGAAACGCCTCCTCGGCGCCCTCGGGGCTGTGTTCCCAGGTCGCCGGGTCGACGAGGTTTTGCTCAAGGGTCTCGGCGTCCCCCGAAAGGTAGGCCTCGAGTCCCTCGAGCGCGACCTCCGAGAGTCGGTCGTAGTCGTCGAGGTAGGCGACGAGCGAGTCCACGGTGATGTAGCGCTGGAGCAGGTCGAGCTGAAAATCGACCTCCTCGAGGTACTCGACCTCGAGGCCGTGCTCCTCTGCGCGGCTTTGCAGCGTGAGGTCCATCGGCGGCGTCATCGGCAGCGGCTTGACGGCCACGGCCATCGCCGCCGCGGCGGCGTCCATTTGATCGAGGCCTTGCGCCTGCAGCGACCCGACGATCGACTCGAGCTCGGTAAACGCCTCCTCGCCGATCTCGTCGCTCAGCGTGGGCTGGCCGTCGTCGCGCAGGAGCGCCCCGGCGGATGACAGGTCGCCGACGTCGGCTTCCGCCACGAAGATGTCCGAGCTCTCGAGGCTGTCCCAGACGACGTCGGGAAGCGAGGCCTCCGCGTCGACGCCCAGGTGCATGGTCCCAAACAGCCAGCCGTGGTCCTCACCGTCGGCTGACTCGACTCGCCACAAAAACGGCTCGGTGATGGCGGGTGCGTCGTCGGCCTCGGCTTCGTCGCCGTTCGCGGCGAGGGGATCGTCTTCGTCTTCCTCTCCGTCGCCCTCTGCTCGTTCTTCTTCGCCGTCGTCGGCCGCTCCCTCCTGCTCAGTGTCAGTCGCGTCGTCGCGGTCGCAGCCCCCGGCGACGAGCGCCGCGAGCGAGGCCAAAAGGGCGGAACGTGTCAGAATCTGCACCCATGTCGCCATGACGCGTGCGTTACCACAGTTGTCGGCGTTGGAATAGGGTTTCCGTGAGCGGGCTGCGCCGCCCGCGCCTTGCGGCTGCGGCGCGCCTGGATTGCGCCGCATCAAAGGAGAGGGGCAAACGAGGTACGGCGAGGTCGTGTAACGCCGCTTCGGCGAGGCGCGATTCGGCGCGCGCGGCCGGGCGAGGTCGGGCAGCGCTGCCGGAGGGAGCTTGGCCTGCGCCTGCCCGGGGGCGTGACATGACGACAGCCGGAGCCAGTAAAGACGTAGCGCTTTTCGCGCTGCGTGACAGCGACGCCTTCGCCGCGAAGGTCGCCGCCGAACTCGGCACGGACCTCGCCGCACACGAAGAGCGCGACTTCGAAGACGGCGAACACAAGATCCGCCCGCTGGAGAGCGTTCGGGGGCGCGATGTGTTCGCGATCGGCGCGCTGTATGGCGAAGACGAGCCGGGCAGAAGTCCCAACGACAAGCTGTGCCGGCTTCTGTTTTTCATCGGGGCGCTAAAAGACGCCGGCGCAGCCCGGGTGACGGCGGTGGTCCCCTATCTCTGTTACGCGCGCAAGGATCGGAGGACGAAGACCCGCGACCCGGTCACCAGCCGCTACGTCATCGCGCTTTTCGAAGCGGCCGGCGCCGACGCCCTCATCGCGTTCGAGGTTCACAACGTGGCCGCTCTTCAGAACGCGGCGCGCGGGCTCATGAGCGTTCATATCGAGGCGCGGCACCTCTTCGCGCCCCGGCTCGCCGCGCGCGTGGCGGGCGACGACGTCGCCGTGGTGTCTCCGGATCCCGGCGGCGCCAAGCGCGCCGATCGCACGCGAGACGATCTCGAGCGAGCCCTCGAGCGCGAGCTCGCGGTGGCGTTTTTGCACAAGCGCCGCAGCGGTGGCGTGATGTCTGGCTCCGCGGCCGTGGGGGACGTGCAGGGCAAAACGGCGATCGTCATCGACGATCTCATCAGCACGGGCGGCACCCTGGTCCGCGCCGCGCGCGCACTCAAGGCAGCGGGCGCCCATAGGGTGCTCGCCGCCGCGGCGCACGGGCTGCTTACCGGCGACGCGGACACCGCCCTCGCAGATCCCGCGCTCGACGCGGTGCTCGTCTCGGACACCGTGCCGCCGTTTCGGCTCGGCGGAGGGGGCGCCGCAGACAAGCTCGAGGTGGTGAGCGCGGCGCCGATCTTCGCCGATGCCATCGATCGGCTTCACCGGGGGCGTACGCTTTCACCGCTCACCGAAGGATGACGGCGCGCGCGCCGCGAATATCGCTCGGCCATGGCCAGATAGCGCATCGCCCTGGCGCGAAAGCGGGCGCCGTCGGTCCCTCCGGGATCTTCGAGGTGCCAGATCGCGACGGCGGCGCGGGTGAGCGCGTGGCTGGCCCGATAGAAGTCGACCAGTCGCCGGGGCGGATGATCGCCGCTCTGCCCGGCGTAGACCGCGAGCGCCACTTCGCCGACCCACGGCGCGCCGAGCCGCTGGCACTCGAGGGCGAAAAAAGCCAGCTCGGAGACGGGGTCGAGCAGCCGCAGCTCGCGGCTAAACTCGAGGCAGTCGATGAACGTAGGGACCGGGCGCACGAACACGTGCTCGGGCCTGAGGTCACCGTGGGCGTCGATGAGCGCTCCTGCGCGCGCGCGCGGAGCAAATAGCTCGGGATCGCCGTCTAGGATTTCGAGCTGGCGCTCCGCGGGCGGGACAATCGCCTCTGGGCGCAGTCCGAACCGGTCGCGAAGGAGCTCGGTTTTGGCGTGGCGGATGTGCCGGGCGAGGCGGGCCCGATAGTCGGTCTCGGTCACGAACTCGGGATCGACCGTTTCGTAAAACCGCGTGAGCCAAGATATCGCTCGCTCGACGTCCCGGCGGCGAAGCGATCGCGCGGCGATGTGCGCGGCGATGCTCTCGCGCGCCGGAAGTCGCTGCATGTCTACGAGCCAATCGACGGGGCGACCGCTCCCGCCGATCGCGAGCTCGCCCCCCGCTCGCAGGACGATGGGCGTGATGCCGCGGTAGACCCGGCCGGCAAGAGGGCGGTTCAAGGCCACCTCTCGCTCGCAATCGCGGCGCCTGGCTCGCGCGGTGGCGAAGTCGACGGCCCGCCGGAAGGTCGGCTTTTTGAGCTTCAGCGCGCGGTCGCCGGCGAGCACCACCCACGCCATGTGTGTCTCGATCGATTCGATCCGCCGCGGGCGCGGCGCGTAGCGGGCCGGATCGCGCAGCGCGGCGAGCTTGTCCGCCAGCGCGACGTCGTTCACCTCGGCGTCG
>SLNH01000319.1 GCA_007133195.1 Nannocystineae bacterium
GCTGAAACGTTGGCCGAGTCGGCTGCCCTCGTCGTCGATCTCGGCGCGGTGGCTGGCTATCACGGCCGCCGCGCCACGAAGGTCGCCCGCTCGCTCCTCGAGCGCGGCGTCGCGCACGCGGCGGCCTCGGACGCGCACTCCCCGGACGACGTCCGGCACGCGGCCGCCGGCATGGCGTGGATCCGCAAAAAGCTCGGCGAGCGCGCGCTGTCCAGAGTGTTGGCCGAAGCGCCCAGGCGCATCCTCGCGGGGGAGCACCCCGCCGACTGAGCGTCCATGCGGCTTGTCATCAACGGAACGCTCTCGCTTTTGATGCTGGCGGTCTGCCTGTGGCTGGTGTGGCCCAGCGAAGAGGCACAGGCAGAGCTGGCGGCCGGGCTCCGCGACATCGACCTCGCCGCGTTCGCCCCCTACCTCGCCGGTTACGTCGCGCTGCTGGCGATAACCCACTTCTGCCGCGCCTACCGCTGGAACTACCTGCTGCGCCCGATCGGGGCTCAGCTGTCCACCTCGCGCCTCCTCGCGATCTCGTCGGTCGGTTTTATGGCCATCCTCGCGCTACCCGCGCGCCTCGGTGAGTTCGTCCGCCCGGCGCTGATTCGAAGCCGCGGCCGGGTCACCGCGTCCGCGGCGCTCGGCACGGTGGCGGTGGAGCGCGTGATCGACGGCCTGCTGATCTCGCTTTTCGTCTTCGCCACCTTCTTCGCCATTCGCGGCCCCGAATCCCCCGGCTGGATGATGCCCACGGCCTACGCGGCGGTGGGGATCTTCGCCGCGGCCACGGTGTTCCTGTCCTTCGCGCTCAAGTGGCCCGAGCGCACGGTTCACGTCGCCGTGGCGCTCACGCTCACGCCGCGCGCCGCCCCGAACGTAGCCAGGTTCTTGCGAGCCAAGCTCCTCGATCTCATCAGCGGGTTTCTCGTCCTCAAGGATGTCCGAAATCTCGGCCTATTCGTGCTGTGGAGCCTCGGGTACTGGGCGGCCAACGGACTGGGCATGTGGCTCCTCGCCCGCGGGTTCGACCTCGACCTGTCGATCGTGGGCGCCTACGCCACCATGGGCCTGGTCGCGGTGGGCATCACCCTCCCCAACTCGCCGGGCCTCGTCGGGCAATTTCAGGCCTTTACCATTCTCGGGCTCACCCTGTTCATGCCGACCTCGGTGGCCGAAACCGACGGCCTCGCCTACGCGATCGCCCTGCACGTGGTCCAAGTCATCTGGTACCTCGGCGTCGGCGGCATCGCGCTCGCCTCGCCTTACGTTTCGTTCTCCGAGGTGTGGGCCTCGCGGCGAAGCGTGACGGGCGGCCATAAAGAACAGGTGCCCTCGGCGCGCGCCCGGGGCGCCGCGCACCTGGGAGGATGACCCGATGACGGAGCACTCATGACCGCGAGCGGCACACAAGACATCATCGACCTCCGCTCAGACACCGTCACGCGCCCCACCGACGCGATGAGGCGCGCGATGGCTCTCGCCGACGTGGGCGACGACGTCTACGGTGAAGATCCGACGGTAAACGAGCTGCAAGAGCGGATCGCCGAGCTCCTCGGCGCAGAGGCTTCGCTCCTCACGCCCACCGGCACCATGGCCAACCAGATCGCGATCCAGGTCCACACGCGGCCGGGCGACGACGTGATCGCGGGCCAGGACGCCCACAACTGGCTCCTGGAATCCGGGGCGGCCGGCGCGCTCGCGGGCGTGCAGATGACCATCGTCGGCGGCGACGGCCGGTTTTCCGGCGAGGCCGTCCGCCGCCACGTCAAGCCGGACAGCCACAACGTCCCGCCAACGCGCCTTGTCTGCGTCGAAAACACCCACAACATGGGCGGCGGCCTCGTGTGGAGCCCAGATGCGCTCGCCGATGTGCGAACCGCCGCCGCCGAGCTCGGCCTGTCCACGCACTTGGACGGGGCGAGGCTCTGGAACGCGACCGCGGCGCTCGGCGTGGGCGAG
Source organism: Nannocystineae bacterium (assembly GCA_007133195.1). Taxonomy (GTDB): domain Bacteria; phylum Myxococcota_A; class Polyangia; order Haliangiales; family Haliangiaceae; genus SLNH01. The sequence goes on from SLNH01000319.1 coordinate 1,954, forward strand.
CGGGAAGTCGCGGCCCGGTTCGACACCGTGGCCGTGTGCCTGTCGAAGGGCCTCGGCGCGCCGGCGGGCTCGCTCATCGCCGGCAGTCACGAGCTCATCCGCGAGGCGCACCGCATCCGTAAGCGCCTAGGCGGCGGCATGCGCCAGGCCGGCGTTCTGGCCGCGGCAGGTCTCCACGCGGTCGAGCACCACCGCGAGCGCCTCTCTGCGGATCACGAAAACGCGCGTCAGCTCGCGCGCCGGCTCGCGGAGTCGCCGGCGCTGTCCGTCGATCCGAGCGCCATCGACACGAACATCGTCATCGCCGAGATGCCCGGCGGTGGGGCCAAGGATTTAGCCACTCGCGCGCGCGAACGCGGCGTCTGGTTCATGGCGCTCGACGACGCTCGCTTTCGCCTCGTCACCCACCTCGACGTTTCGGCCTCCGCATGCGCCCGCGCCGCCGACATCCTGCTCGACCTCGCGGCGAGCAGCCCGCGCACAGACGCGCGATCCTAGAGCTATGACTGCCCGCCGGACGCGCGCGCCCGTTAGCCTGTGCGCCGGACTCGCCCTCGGCGCCGCGTGCCTGATGGCGGCTTGCTCCGCGTCACCTGTGCCGCCCGAGCTCAAAGAAGCCGAGAGGCTCGAACGGCAAGGCGATCACGACCGAGCCCTCGCCGCCTACGCCCGCGCCACCGATACGTGCCAGAAAATCAGCGACGCGGATCGGCGCGCCGCGCGGTGCGGCGAGGCCCACCTGCATCGCGCCGAGCTCCTCGAACGAATGGGCCGAAAACGCGAAGCAGCCGAGGCCTACCTCGAGGTCCCCGAAGCGGTCGATGAACCCGAGGCCGCCGGCCGCGCCACGTATCACGCGGGCCGCATTTACCTAGAGCTCGGCGACGACGCGCGCAGCTACGAGCTTTTGTGGCACGCCGTGATCGAGTACCCGAACCAGCTCGCCGCCGCTGACGCCGTCAAACTCCTCACGGACGACGGCCGCCGGCGGGCGCCGCGAGAGCTTTATTCCGTGTTTCGCGAGCTCTGGGGCGCGCTCGCCGACACCGACATCGCCGCACATCTCGCCTTTGCCATGGCCGAGCTCGCCGAACAAGAGCTCGGCGACGCCCGCGCGGCCCTCGAGCTCTACGACGAGATCAGCGAGGCCTACCCGGAGAGCGGCCTTTACGACGAGGCGCTATGGCGCGGAGCCCGCCTCGCGCGCGAGCTGGGCGATCCCGACGGCGCCCTCGCGCGCTACCGCCAAATCCTCGCCACCCGCGAGGAGCTCCCGTTCGGCTTTGGCGCCACGCACTCCCCTCACGCCGACGACGCGCTCCTCGAGAGCGCCCGCATCCATCGCGACGAGCTCGGCGAGTATCGACGAGCGGTGGCCCTTTTCCGCGAGCTCCCCGAGCGATTCCCCGACTCGCGGCTCCACGACGACGCGATGTTCGAGCGCGGCGTCACGTGGGCTCGAGCCAGCGAGCCGCGCCGCGCGTGCGCCGCCCTCGCCCGCCTCGCCGCGCGGTGGCCGGACTCGCGCTACGAGCTCGAGCGCGGGCCGGCGCTGCGCGATGAGCTTCGCTGCGACGAGCGTTAATCACCAACCGCGCAGCACGCATCATGGTCGCACGCTACGTGGTCGCACGCTGCGCCGTCGCATCGCGCCGCGAGTTCGCGAGGCAGAGCGCGTGCCGAGGCCTGCGGCCTCGCCTCGCCGGGCGCCGAAGCGAAGGCAACCGGGCCACCTGGCGTTCGTGTTTAGGCCCCTTCGCCTCCGCTGGTATGATGGCGAGGTGGCGGCCATCGAGGCCAAAGACATCTACAAGGCGTTCGGCCAAGCATCGGTCCTCGAGGGCGTGGACCTCTCCGTCGACGCCGGCCAGAGGCTCGGCCTCATCGGTCCCGCCGCCGCCGGGAAGACCGTGCTCCTCAAGCTCCTCGCCGGCCTCGATCGCCCCGACCGCGGATCCGTAGCCGTGGGGGACAAGGACCTCGCCTCGCTCTCGGAAGCCGAAATCATGCCCATTCGCCGGCGCATCGGCATGGCGTTTCAGAGCTACGCGCTGTTCGACTTCATGACCGTGGGCGAAAACGTGGCGTTCCCCCTCGCTCGCGCCGGCGAGCTGGACGATGACACCATCCGGGCCCGCGCCAGCGAGCGCCTCCGCCAAGTGGGTCTCGCGGGCAGCGAAGACAAGATGCCCTCCGAGCTGTCGGGAGGCATGAAAAAGCGCGTCGGCATCGCCCGCGCCACGGTGACCGAACCGGAAATTTTGATCTACGACGAGCCCACCGCCGGGCTCGATCCGGTGACCTCCGCCAAGATCTACGAACTCCTCGCCGGCATCCAAGCGGAGACAGGCGGGGCGGTGATCGCGGTCTCGTCCGACGTCGAGCCGCTCATCGAATTTTCGGACACCGTCGCCATGCTCTACGACGGACGCGTGGCGTATCACGGCGCAGCCGACGAGATCTACGACGCGGAACAAGCCCTCGTCCGCCAGTTCGTTCGCGGCGATCTCGAAGGCCCACTCTGAATGCGGCTATCTCGCCCCATCTCCGCGCTGGGGCGCGGTTCCCTCGTCATCGCCCGAGAGGTCGGAGGAATCGCCATCCTCACCGCGCAGGTCGCGCGCGCGCTCGTCCCGCCGGCGATGGACGGCCGGGAGCTCGTTAGAAACCTCTATCGGATGGGTAATCTATCGGTGCCCATCGTCGTGCTCACCGCCTTCTTCGTCGGCGGCATCATGGTCATCCAAAGCGGCGTGTTCGTCGAGCGGTTCGGCGCCACCGGACTCGTCGGCTGGGGCGCTGGCTACGCCATCTTTCGCGAGGTCGGGCCCGTCTTGATCGCGCTCATGTTCTCCGGCCGGGTCGGCTCGAACAACACCGCGGAGCTCGGCACGATGACGGTGACCGAGCAGCTCGACGGCCTGCGCGCCTTGGCGATCGATCCCATCCGCTATCTCATCGTGCCTCGCGTGGTCGCGATGACGGTCGCGCTACTCGCCCTCACCATCATCGGAAACCTGGTCGCCCTCGTGGGCGGGGCGCTGTTTTCCCAGCTCCTGCTCGACCTCCCGCCCGCCCTGTTCTACTACAGCCTCGTCGACAATCTGCGCCCCGAGGATCTCATCCACGGTCTCATCAAGGCGGTGGTCTTCGGCCTCGCCATCGCGCTGACCAGTTGCCACTTCGGGGTGACCGTGCGGGGCGGCGCGGTCGGCGTCGGTCGCGCCGTCAACGCCGCCGTGGTCGCGGCGGCCGTCTCGATCATGGTCCTCGACTTCTTCGTCACCTATCTCGTCAAATGAGCGTCGTTTCGCGCATTCAGGCGCTCGGCCGGAGCGCCCTTGCCCTCGCCCGCGGCTCCCGCGATCTCGCGGCGCTGTTTCTGTCGACGCTCCGCGGCGTCGCGCGCGGACGCCGGCGGCCGGGCGAGACGGTGGCGCAGATGTACGAGATCGGCAACCGGTCCTTCCTGTTCGTGGCCGTGACCCTCGGCGCGATCGGGATGGTCATGGTCTATCAGACCGCGCTCCAACTCGAACGCATCACCGGCGATCTCTCGCTCGTCGGGCCCGAGTTCCTCTCCCTGCTCGTTCAAGATTTCGGCCCGACGATCACCGCGCTCATGCTGGCCACGCGCGTCGGCGCGGGCATCGCGGCCGAGGTGGGCTCGATGAAGGTGACCGAGCAAATCGACGCCCTGCGCATGTCGGGGGTGAGCCCGGTCGACTACTTGATCGTGCCCCGCCTCGTCGCGAGCCTCGTGATGACCTTCGCGCTGGCGATCTTCGGTACGGCCATCGCCTACGGGGCGGGGGGGATCACGGCGTACGTCTCCTACGACCTCAACCCGCGCATGTACTTCGACGTGAGCCAAGTAACCCTCGCCGACGTTGGCCTCGGCGCGGTGAAGACGGCGACCTACGGCCTCGCGATCCCGGTGATCTCCGGCTTCTGCGGGCTTCGCGCGCGCGGCAGCTCCGAGGGCGTGGGGCGGGCGACGACCGAGGCCGTGATCGGCAGCTCGCTCGCGGTCATTATATTGAACTTCGTGATCTCGGGGCTCGGGATCTACGGCCTGGGTCTGGTGGAGCCGTGATCGAGTTTCGAAACGTTCATAAATCGTTCGGGGGCCGCCCGGTGTTGCAGGGCATCGATCTCGAGGCAAAGGCCGGCGAGGTGCTGTTCATCATCGGCACCTCCGGCGTGGGCAAGTCGGTGACCATCAAGCACCTGATCGGGCTTCTGCGAGTGGATGCGGGCGAAATCTGGTTCGATGACAAGCGCATCGACAAACTGAGCGAGCGCGAGATGTACCCCATCCGTAAGCGGATCGGGATGGTGTTTCAGCACTCCACCCTGTTCGACTCGCTCACGCTCGCCGAAAACGTGGCGCTTCCACTCCGCAAGCACAAAAGGATGCGACAGCGGGACGCCCTCGCCGAGGCGCGCACCCGCCTCGCCACCGTCGGCCTGGGCGACTACTCTGACCGGTTCCCCGCCGAGCTCGGCGACGGGATGCGTAAGCGCGCCGCCATCGCTCGGACCCTCACCTTGGATCCCGACGTGGCGCTGTTCGACGAGCCCACGACGGGGCTCGATCCGGTGAGCGCGCGGCGCATCGACGCGCTGATCCGCGAGCTCTCGGATCGGCGCGGCATGACCTCGATCGTCGTGTCGCACGACATCACGTCGATATTCTCGATCGCGGACCGGATCGCCTTCATTTACAGCGGGCGGGTGCACGCCTTCGGCACGCCGGATGACATTCGGAGCTCGGCCGATCCCGTCGTCGAGCAATTCATCACGGGGCGGCCGGAGGGTCCTATGGAAACCCCGGGTTTTTGAGAGAAGCGCTATGTCTGAGCGAAACCTCGAAATCAGAGTCGGCCTCCTCATCGCCGCCGCCCTGGTGGTGCTCGGCGGGTTCATCATCACCCTGGGGACCTTCCGGATCGGCGACGGCTATACCCTGTTCGTCGACTACGACTTCAGCGGCAACATTCGCAGCGGCGCCCCCGTGCGCGTGTCGGGGGTGGATGTGGGACAGGTCGACGACGTGGAGTTCATCGGAGGGCGAGTCGACCCGGACACGGGACGCCGCGTTCAAGTCCGCCTCGAAGTCTGGCTCGAGGATCGAACGCGAGAGACGATCCGCCAGGACGCGGAGTTTTTCGTCAACACGGCCGGCGTGCTCGGCGAGCAGTACCTCGAAATCGTCCCTGGCCAGGACTACGACAACCCTCCGATCGAGCCCGACACGATCGTCCGCGGCGTGGACCCGCCTCGCACGGATCTCGTGATCGCGCGGCTTTACGACGTACTTGACCAGGTGGCCGCGCTCCTCACCGAGGAGGGGGACATGATCGCGCGTCTGTTCGAGGATAGCGCCGCGTCGGTGGAGGCCGTGCGCGGGATCGTCGAAGACAACCAGGACGAGATCGGCGAGCTCATCGTGTCCGCCGATCGCGCGGCCGGCGAGGGAGCCGACTTTCTGTCCGAGGTGAACCGCCGAGACGGTGGCGCCGCCGCCGTCACGACGCTGAGGCGCGCCGAGGGCTTGCTCGGGCGCGCGGACCAGAGCCTAGACGAGGTGGTGCCCCCGCTCCGCGGTTTCCTCGTCGATGCCGAGCGGGTCACGAACCTGGCCACCGAGGAGCGCGTCGAGCGGGCGCTCAGCGCCGCAGACGAGGCGGCGGGGGCGGCCGGCAAGGCCGGAGGCCTGCTGGATCGCGTCGACGCGATCGTAAGGCGCGTCGCGCGAGGCGAGGGCACAGCCGGCGCGCTCCTCGTACGCGAGGAGATGTACGCGGACTTGCGGGAGCTCCTGCGTGACCTCAAGCGCAACCCGTGGAAGCTGTTTTGGAAGGAATAGCGGACGGCTTCGGCTAGCGCATGAGCACGAGCGATCACAAGGCGCAGAGAGTCGGCGCCGCGGTGCTGGTCACCGGGATGGCGGCGGCCGTCGCGCTCATCCTATTCGAGGGCATCGAATGGCGGCGCTCGATCGAGGTTCATGTGTACATGTCCCACGCCGGCCCGCTCAGCGAAGGTGATTCCGTGATTGTAGCGGGCCGAGATATCGGCCGCGTCGAGGACGTGTCCCTTGCCCCGAGCGCAACTCGCGATCCCGACGATACGCTCACGGCGGACAGCGGCGTGGTGCTCCGCGTTTCGATCGAGGAGCGCTACGCGGAGATGACCTCGGTCAACAGCGAGATCTTCATGGAGCGCCAGAGCGTCTTGGGCCGCCCTTACCTCACCATGTCCCCGCCGCCCCCGGAAAAGGATTGGGTGCGCCCACTCGAGGACGGAGATCGGGTGCGCGGTGTGGATCCGGCACGCATTGACCGAATCCTTCGCCGCGTGATGGCAAGCGCCGCCGAGCTACGCGCGATCGGCGCCGATATCGAGCCGTCGATCCGAGAGCTGTCCGCGTCGCTCTCGGCGTTCGCGGACACCGCGCGAGACCTCGAGCCGGCCGAAGGCGTCTACGCGCGCTCGGCGTCCCGGATCGGCGACGTGGCAGACGAGCTAGACACGCTCTCGCGCGGACTCGAGGAGGCCGACGTCGCCCGCGTCTACCGCGGGGCGGGTGCGCTCGCCGCGCGGACCGAGGGCGAGCTAGGCGAGGCGAAGGCGCGGCTGGACGCGGCGCTCGAGGCGCTGTCCCGGGCGCACGCGGAGATCCCACCCGGATCGCTCGACCGCGTGCGAGGCGCGGTGGACGACGCCAGCGCGGCGGTGGCGGCGGGCCGGCGAATCGCCGACGAGGCCGGACAGCTGGCTATGCGCATCGACAGCGGTCGCGGCACGGTCGGGGCCATCCTCCGCGACCCTGCGTTCGCGCGCGACGCACGCGAGCTCGGCCGGATGCTCGTCAGGCAGCCGTGGCGGGTCCTCGGGCGCCCGCCGGACAGCGACTGAGGCGGCTGTCGGCGATCACACCCCGCCGTCGCCCGATTCGGCGTCCGGGACCTCCGCGTCCGGGACCTCCGCGTCCGGAACCTCTGCGTCCGGGACCTCCGCGTCCGGCAGCTCCGCGTCCAGCTCGTCGTCCCCCGCCCCGCCATCTAGCTGGTCCGGTCCCGCGTCCACATCCACGTCAGCGTCTGGCGCCGGAGGCTCTAGGGACTGGCTCGGCGCGCACACGGGGGGCTCGGCTGCAAAGTCGCACACCAGTCCGAAGTCGCACTGAGAAGCCGCCACGCATTCTTCGCCTTCCGAGGCGAGCTCATCGGCTCCGCACGCGGGCGCCAGCGCCAGCGCAAGCAGCGTCGCGAAAGCGAGCGACGCAGGGCGAGTCAAAGCGGTCTGGATCGGGAAAGACATGCGAGCGACTCGACGGAGACCCTACGACCATAAGCTGCTCGCACGCCCCGCATCAAGCGCGCCGCCCGCCACGTCCGGCCGCAGGCCGGACCGCGCCCAGCGCCACGCCCATACCCCCGCTTACAATCAACAACACGACGGCGAACACACGCCATCCTTCGGTTTGGGCCGATCTCGACGGCGCGGCGCTGGGGGGCGACCCTGCCGAAGCTCCCGGCCCCGCTGCGACGGGAACGCCCTCGCGCGCGCGCTGCGCGCCGCGCACGCCCGGGTCCGCGGACGCCTGCTCGTCGCCGGCGTGGCACACCCGCGGCGGGCGCGCCGATTCGGGTACCTCGAACTCGAGTACGTAACCTTCGTCTGCGAGCGCCCCGAGACCCATCCACTTGAACGAGGTCCGAACGCCGTCGCCGTCGCCCATCGCCGAGCGCAAAAGCCGCACGCCCGCCGGCTCGATAACGAGCCCGCCCTCTCCCACCGGCGGCACGCGAAACGCGTCTTGCACAAACACGCGATGCTCGCCCGCCGGTTCGAAACAAATCGTCGCCGAAAGCCCGATCGAAAACGATCCGCCGGCCGCGCTTTCGCTGCCCACGACCGTCTCTGCGCTGTCCCACTCCACCGGGATCACCGTGCCGTCGAGCTCCACCCGCAGACCGCCAGCCACCACCTCGCCGACCTCGGCCGCGAAAGCGCGCTGCTCGGCGGCCGAGAGCACCCCGTCGCCGGCCGAGTCCATGCGCTGGCGAGCGGTGGCCCCTGGCCGCTCGCCGTAAAACAGCGAGTACTCGATGTGGAGCGCACCCGGCTCCGCCACGAGGGTGAGGTAGCGATTGTTGCGCTCGGGCGAGGGCCCCACGTGACCCCAGGCCGCAGAGCCCCAGCCCGCCAGGACCGCCATCGCGACGACCGCCCCAGCCGCGCGCGCACCCGCCCCGGCGCTCGCGCGGGCCGCGTTCCCGGCCCCGCTTCGCTCAGCCCCGCCCGGCATCAGAACCGGAAGGGGTAGTTGAACGTCATCCCCCGCTGAGTCTCACGAAACGACGCGCCGCTCACCGCGTTCTGGATACAACTCGCGCCGCCGCCGCCCGCACCGCTCACGTTGACGGATTGCACGTTGCCGCCGGGGGCAACGCGAACGCGGACCTGGACGGTACCCGACAGGTCGTGCTGGTTTCCGCAGTTCGCCACGCGGCCGCGGACGCCGCCCATACCGCTCTGCACGTCGTCCTGGCTGAGACGCGCCGGGAGGTCTTGCCCTCCGCCGCCGCCTCCTCCGCCGCTATCGTCACGATACTGCGCGCAACACGGACGGTCGGGGTTTACGAGGCAGGACACCTCGTCGCAGTCGCCATCGTCACCACCGCCGCCAGACGACGCCTCTCGCTGCTCCTCCTCTTGCTGCTGGCGCTCGCGCTCCCGCTGGCGCTCCCGCTCGCGCTCCTGCTGGCGCTCGCGCTCGCGCTGCCGGTCCCGGGGGCTCGTCGTATCCCGCTCCTGCCTGTCGGCCCGTGAATCGGCTGGCTCATCTGGCTCGGCGGGCTCCTCGTCCTCCCCCGCGGCCTCGTCGGCCTCGTCCTCATCCTCCGCCAAGCCCTCGTCACCCTCCTCGCCTTCGTCGTCACCTGGGCCGTCCGCGAGATCGCCCGCGCCTTCGCCCTCCTCGTCGTCCCCGGGGAGCGCGCTGCTTGCTTCCGTCGCCTCGCCGTCCTCGTCGGCACCCGCCGCGACCTCATCTGCTGGACTGTCGCTCGCCGAGCGGGCCACCACGATAATGAGAACCGTCGCCGCAACGACGAGCAGACCGATCAGGCCAAACAGCGTATACAGCAGCTTGTTGTTCGTCTGCGGCGCCTGGGCGGTCGGTAGCACCACCGGCGACGCGGCCTCGAAGCTGCTCGTGCCGAGGACAGGGATGTCGTCGTCTTTGCCCTTGTCCGCCCCACCCTTCTGGTCGCCGAGGTGGACCGACGCCATCGAACGGATGTCGATGAGGCCCGAGCCTTCGGACCCGGCCGGGGACGCGGACGGGCCCGGCCCGGCCCCTCCACCGGAGGTCGGTCCCTTGCTCTCAGCGGCCGAGGGGCCCTGGCTCGTGCCGTCGCCACCGGCCAGCGACGCGAGGTTGTTTAGCGAAAACAAAACGGAGTTTTCGTTTCGCTGGCCGGTGAGCGTGGACTGGACGCCCGGCGCTTCCTCGGGGGGCGGAGCCTCTGCCGCGCCCGACGATTGGGGCGCGGCGAACAAGTTGTCGGCGGCCGCCCCGCCGCCGCCTTGCGCCGCGCCCGGCTGAGAGCCGACGCCAGATTGCGCCGCGAATACGTCGGCGGGGTCGCTCTGGGCGGCGGCGGGTGCATCTACCGCGGGACCTCCGAACATGGCGGCCGCAGGATCATCGGCCTCGGTTTGAGAACCTACGGCGGGGGCGCCCCCATCGAGATCGCGAAACTCCTCCGTCGACCCGAGTCGCTCCCAATCGGGAAAGCCCTCCCGCCACGTGTAGCTGTCGGCGTCTGCCTCACCTCGGGCGCAGCGATCGCGGACTTCGGCCGCGGTCATGGGGCCGGCCTGGTCCCCGTCGATGACGAGAAACCAGACTTCGTCGCCCGTCCCGCCGTCCACGGTAGGCCCATGCCCGCCTTCGTAGCCCTGATAGTCGAAGACGTGCGTCTCCTTTTGATCAAAGCCGGGCGGCGGCTGTTCGGCCTCCTCCGTGCCCCGAACCACGATGATGTTGCTGCACTTCTTGCAGCGGATCTTGAAGACCTTGCCGCGGACTTTGTCGTCGGCAATGGAGTACTTTGCGGAACAGGCGTCGCAGACGATTTTCATCGCAGACCTTCGCGTTGGGCGCCGGCGAACGTTGTGCGGACGATCGCAGCCGAATTATAGGAACCGAAAAAGGCTACTTCAACCTGGGACGCCAGCAGCGGTCACCCGCGAACGCGATTCGGCGCCGCTGATGGCCGCCCCGACTTCGGGATCCAAACGCTGAGCTCTCGCCCGCGATCTACCCCTTCAGACAACGGGCCGGGGGGCGAAGTTCCAGTTCCTTCACGAATCACTGAACGGGTCCGCCACCACGGCCGTCTGGGTGCGCTCGGGTCCCACCGACAGCAGCGCGATCGGCACCCCCGTGAGCTCCTCGAGTGTGTCGATGTAGGCCCGCGCTCCCGGCGGCAGCTCGCCCCGGCTCCGCGCGGCGGCGGTCTCCTCATCCCACCCAGGAAGCGTGACGTAGCGGGGTGTGACGCGCTCGAGGTCGTCGGGATCGAGCGGGAGCTCGGCTAGCTCCTGTCCGTCCAATTCGTACGCCACGCAAACCTTGATCGGGCCGCGCCCGCGCAGCACGTCGAGCTTGGTGAGCGCGAGCTGGGTGATTCCGCTCACGCGAATCGCCAGGCGGAGCGCCGGAACGTCGAGCCACCCGCAGCGCCGCGGTCGCCCGGTGGTGGCACCGAACTCGCCCCCTGCCTCCCGCCACGCGTCGGCCTCTTCCTCCTCCATCTGGGTGGGGAACGGCCCGCCGCCTACGCGGGTGGCGTAGGCCTTGGTGATGCCCACGACGCGATCGATGCGGGTAGGCCCGATGCCGAGCCCCAGACAGGCGCCTCCGGCGACCGTGGCCGAAGACGTGACGAACGGATACGTGCCGTGGTCGATGTCGAGGAGCGAACCTTGCGCCCCCTCGAGGAGAACGTCGCGACCCTCGCCTATCGCTCGGTGAACGAAGCGGCCGGCGTCGCCGATATAGGGCGATAGCCGCTCCCCAGCGCGCAGGGCTTCGTCCGCGATCGCCTGCACCTCGGCCGGTCCCGGCGCTTCGCCCCCGTGGTGAGCCAGCACGGCCCCGAGCTCATCGAGGTTTTCGCGGATGAGCTCGCGCAGCCGCTCGGGCTTGGTGAGATCGCCGATCCGCACGCCCCGCCGCGCGACCTTCGCCTCGTAAGCCGGCCCGATCCCGCGGCGCGTCGTGCCGATGGCGCGCCGCCCCTCCTCGCGGAGCGCCTCGAGCTGGCGGTGGTACGGGAGGATCACGTGAGCGCGGGCGCCGACGACGAGCTCATCACCGGGCAAAAGGCCCCGCGCCTGGCAGGCATCGATCTCCTCCAAGAGCGTCTGAGGGTCGATGACCATCCCTTCGCCGAGCACGCAGGGTTTCCCCGGGTGAAGGACCCCCGACGGGATGAGGTGGGTGACGAGCTGGCTGTCACCGATCACCAACGTATGTCCGGCGTTTGCGCCGCCACCGAAGCGGGCGACCACATCGGCCTTTTCTGCGAGGAGGTCTACGACCTTTCCCTTCCCCTCGTCACCCCACTGAGCGCCCACAACGACGACGACAGCCATATTATCAGCTCCTAACGACCGCGAGCTTCCAGAGCGAGCGCGGAAAACAGCCCGCTGAGCCCCGCGGCGGCGCCGGCCGTGGCGGCGGCCAGCGTTTCGGCCTTCACCGGCCGGGCTTGCTGCCCGGCGTCTTTGTCCACGCAATACGCGCGCGCGCCGCCGCCAGCGTCCAACATGAGCACTCGCGAAAATCCAACCTGGCGAGCATACCGCAAGAGCGCGGCGTCATCGTCCTGGTCGCCCAGGTGCACCGCCGAAGGAATGCTCTCGCCGCGAAGCAGCGAGGCCATCCGAGCAGCCTCGGCCGTCCGGTCCTCGGACGGCGCCACGAGGACGCGATCGCGCCGGGCCGGGCGGCTCGTATCGCACGCCCGCTGGGCGCGCGCCACGGCTTCGATGTCGACCGCGAAGCCGGTCGCCCGCGCTCCCTGTCCGTACCGGGACAAGAGCTGATCGTAGCGGCCGCCCTGTAACACGGCCTCGCCGGCGCCGGCGGCGTAGCCGGAAAACCGAATGCCCGTGTAGTAGTCGAAGCCACGCACCTCGCCCAGGTCCACGGTGATCCCGGCGTAGAGCTCCTCGTCCACCAAATCGCGAAGCTGGTCTATAACGGACGACAGCCCGTCGATCGAAGCGCTCACCTCCTCCGGTAGCGGAATCGCGCGAGCGCGGGCCAACACGTCGGCCGGGGGACCGTAAAGCCCCGGGAGGAGGTCGAGGAGCTCGCGCTTTTCTGGCGGCAGACCCGCGCTGGCCCGCGCGATCCCCGCCCGGTCTTTCTTGACGAGCGCCGTCTCGAGGGCCCCCAGCATCTCGCCGTCTTCGAGCCCGGCGAGCGCGTGGCGCACGAGCGCCATGTGGCCGAGATCGAGCCTGAGCTCGCCGATCCGGGTGCTCGCGAGGGCCGCGGCAGCGAGCGCGATCGCCTCCACGTCGCCGGCCGGGGGCGGCGCGCCCACGAGCTCGGCGCCGGCCTGGAGGATCTCGCGTTGACCGCGCGGGCCCTCTTCGAGGCGCATCACGGCCCCCTCGTAGCAGAGCCGGAGCGGCCCGCCGACATCGCCGAGCCGGGTGGCCGCGATGCGCGCGACCTGCGGCGTGATATCCGGGCGCATCGCCACGACCTCCCCGCTCGTGGGCTCCACGAAGCGCAAGGCGGCCGCGCGCGCGTCTTTGCCGAGCCCGCGCTCGAGCACGTCGGCGCACTCGAACATAGGCGTCATGATCCGCTCGAACCCCCACTGCTCGAACAGAGACAGGAGGCGCTCGGCGATGTCGCGGCGTCGCGCCGCCGCGTCGGGCAGAAAGTCGCGTACGCCCATGGGCAAGCGCACGCGCGCTCGCGATCCGGGATGGAGGGCCTGCGTCACAGCTCGCGGATGGTAGCGCCCGAACGCGCGGCGCGCGGGCGTTTGGAAAGGTCAGACATGGCGGGGGGATGGTAGCGCAAGCCGGCCGCTCCGCTACAGCGGAGATCGGTTGAATCGAGCCCCCAGACGGGACAGTCCGCAGGTCCGCTGCCCAGGCGCTCCGACGCAGGAAGGGTGGGCGCCCTCCGCCGCGACCATGCGCGCGGCGGAAAGCGCCCCTGGCGATCACGCATCGCCGTTACAGCCGGCCCGCGCCGGACTACAGCCGGACTACAGCCGGACTACAGCCGGACTACAGCCGGACTACAGCCGGACTACAGCCGGACTACAGCCGGACTACAGATCGATGAGCTGGGCTTTTTCGACCTGCGAGAGGCCCCGGACCGCCTGGACCATGTCGGCTCCGAGCTGCGCGTCCATGTTCCAGAGCGCGAGCGCAACCCCCGAGGTCTCGTCGAGCCCGACGTGCAGGCTGTTGATGTTGATCCCCTTTTCGCCGAGCAGCGAGCCCACGGCGCCGATGACGCCGGGACGATCTTGGTTGAGCACGGCGAGGATGTGGCCCGCGGGCGGCGCCTCCACGAGGAAGCCGTCGATCTGGACGACGCGCGGCTCGATGCGATCCCCGATGTGATAAAGCGTGCCCTTCACGTAGCGGGTGGTATCGCCGCAGCGCGCGGTGAGCGCGATCGCCGACGTGAGGTCGCGCTCGCTGTGGCTGCGCACCTCGTCGACCTTGAGGCCGCGCTCCTTGGCCACGAACGGGGCGTTTACCTCGTTGACCGGCCCGTCCATGAAGTTTTGCAGAAGTCCGACGAGGGCGGCGTTCGTGCACGCGGTGGCGCCCATCTCCGCGGCCTCGCCGGTCACCTGCACCGACAGCTCGTCGATGAACCCGCCGGCGCGGAAGTCGCCGCGGGCGAGCTGGCCGACCAGCGAGCCGAGCTTTTCGCTGAGCTCGAGCCACGGCGAGAGCTTGGATTTCACCTCGCCCGACACCGAGTGAACGTTGACCGCATTTCGGACCTCGCCGCGCTCGGCGTAGGCGACCATCTGCTCGGCGATCTCGGCCGCCACCTTCTCCTGCGCCTCCTCCGTCGAGGCGCCGAGGTGCGGCGTGCACACGACCTTCGGGTGCTTGACGAGCTCGTAGCCCTCCGGCGGCGGCTCCTCCTCGAACACGTCGAGCGCCGCGCCGGCGACCTTGCCGCCGTCGAGGGCGCGAAGCAGCGCGCGCTCGTCGACGACGCCGCCGCGGGAAGCGTTTACGAGGAACACCCCGGGCTTCATTTTCGCGAACGCTTCGTCGCCGACCATGCCCTTGGTCTCGGCCGTGAGCGGCGTGTGGCAGCTCATCATGTCGGCGCGGCTGTAGAGCTCATCGAGGCTCACGAGCTCCACGCCGAGCCGCTCGGCGGCCTCCGTGCCGATGAACGGATCGTAGGCGATCACGTTCATCGACAGCCCGCGGGCGCGGCTTGCGAAAATCCGGCCGATGTTGCCGAGCCCGAGCACGCCGAGGGTCTTGCCCATGAGCTCGGTGCCCTGAAACTTCTTCTTTTCCCACTTGCCCGCCTTCATCGAAGCGTCGGCCTGCGGGATGTGCCTGGCCAGCGAGGCGAGGAGGCAAAGAGCGTGCTCCGCGGTGGTCACGGAGTTTCCGCTCGGGGCGTTCTCCACGATGACGCCCTGGCGCGAGGCGGCCTCCACGTCGATGTTGTCCACGCCGATGCCCGCGCGGCCGATCACCTGGAGCCTTTTCGCGGCGCTCAGAAGGTCGGCGGTGACTTTCGTGCGCGAGCGAACCACGAGCCCGTCGTATTCGCCGATCACGGATTTGAGCTCTTCGGCGGAGATGCCGCCGCGCACGTCGACGGCCACGGAACGTGACTCGGCCAAGATTTCGGCCGACTTGGCCGACATGTCGTCTGCGATGAGAACGCGAAATGGTTTGGTCATCTGCTCTCCTGGTTTGGAAATCAAAGCGGCGACGGGACGTCTACGAATTCGGCCGACTCGAGGTTCGGGAATTCGCGCTGCAGCTCCTCGGCGAGGCGCCGCGGCCCGAACACCTCCGTCGCGTAATGGCCGGCGGCGACGAGCGTCACCTGAAGCTCGCGGGCCAGCTCGCCGGCGCGTTCGGCGAGCTCCCCGGTGATGAACAGGTCGCACCCGGCGCCCGAGGCGGCCTCGAGGAGATCCGAGGCGGCGCCGGTGCAAAGGCCCACGCGGCGCACGCGCTCGGGCCCGTGGGGAAACACGAACGTGGGCTCGGCCCCACCGAGCACGCACTTGGATATCGCGGCGAGCACGTCGGCCCGCGGCGTCGGCTCGGGCAGGGTCACGGCCACACCGAGGGAATGACCGCGCACATCCCCGAACGTTTCGACCTCGCCCGCGGCGCCGGCGCCGATTGCCTCGGCGAGCCCGGCGTTGTTGCCGAGCCGCGGGTGCGCATCGAGCGGGAGGTGGTAGCCGGCGAGCGACATGCCGCGCTGAAACAGAAACCCGACCCGGCGGGCGAGCGGTCCGGTGAGGCTGGACAGGCCGCTCCCCCAAATCAGGCCGTGGTGAACCACAATCAAGTCGGCGCGGCGGGCGGCGGCGCGCTCGAAAAGCTCGAGGGACGCGGTCACGCCCGTGACCACCCGGTCGACTTCCTGCCGACCCTCGACCTGAAGGCCGTTCGGGCAGTAGTCCCGGAATCGATCGATCTCGAGGACGGTGTCCAAATGGGACACCACGTCGCGTAGACGGACGGTCATAGGTGCGCCTTGCCCCTTGGCGCGCGCTCGGAGCGCGTCCGCGCGGGGGCTTCCCTTAGGTGCGGCGGAGTGTGTGGAAATCACCCTCCGCGGCCGACGACGTTTTGGCAAGAAGGACGCAGAGTGTCAACCCGGCCCCGGTCCCGCGCCCCAACCACCCAAAGTCTCTCAGCAACGTAACTCGGATCGCAAAATCAGAGCCGGCGCGAAGCCGGTCCATGACGATTTCCCGCGCCCCGATTCCCGCGCCCCGAACTCCTGCTCGCGGTGGCGATGTAAGCCGGGTGGCGCTACCTTCTGCGCATGAAACGCACAAATCTCGTGCTTGATGAGGAGCTTCTCGACGAGGTTGCGCGAATCTCCGGGGAGAAGACCTACTCGGCCGCCGTCAATCGGGCGCTCCGCGATTATGCGCGGCGGGCGAAGGCGCGCCAAATCCTGGAACTCGCGGGAAGCGGGCTGTGGGAAGGGAACCTCTCCGAGCTGCGCCGCGATGAGCCTCCGCCTGGCGGCGCGCCGGGCCGCGACTGACGGCAAAGAGCGCGGCGTGATCCTCGTCGATACATCCATCTGGATCGAAGTGTTTCGAGCGCCGCCTTCGATCGATCTCGAAGCCACCGCCTCGTTTGATGACGTGGTGACGTGTCTCCCCGTCATCCAGGAGGTCTTGCAGGGGTTTCGAAACGAACGGGCATTTCGCACCGCCCGGGACGCCATGCTCGCTCTTCCGATCGTCGAATCGCCGATGACCGACGCGCTCATCCTCGAGGCGACCGAGCTCTACCGGAGCGCCCGCCGGGCCGGCGTGACCGTTCGGTCCTCCGTGGACTGCGTCATCGCGGCCTGCGCGATTCGAAACGACCTCGAGCTCCTTCACCGCGATCGCGACTACGACCACCTGCAAGCGATCGCCCCCCTCGCCGTGCGTCGCGCGTGATCCCCTCTCCCCCTCGCCGGCCGCGTGCCACGCGTCA
>SLNH01000274.1 GCA_007133195.1 Nannocystineae bacterium
CACGTTTGCGCGACCAGAAGGCGCGGGAACGGGCGTTTTTGCGCGCTGCGCGCGGGGCGATCGCGACGAGCGCGTTCATGGCTCGGCTCCTCGGCGAGCGAGGGCTCGCCAAAGATCCGGCGGTGTGCCCGCCCGGGGTCGACGACGCGTTTTTCGACGCAGCGCCGGGCCGAGCCGCCGAGCCCCCGGAGCTCATCACCGTGGCGAACCTCGAGCCGCGAAAGGGCTACCTCGAGCACTTGGAACCGATCGGGGCGCTCGCAAAGCGCTGCGATTTCTTGTGGCACATCGTCGGCGCCACCCACGATCGCGCCTACGCAAGGCGCGTCGAGGCCCGCGCCGCCGAGGTCGGGCTCCGCGAGCGGGTTCGGTTTCACGGCCGCCTCGGCCGCGACGAATTGCTTTCGCTGCTCGGCCGGGCGAGCGCGCACGTCTTGCTTTCGCGCTTCGAGAGCTACGGCATGGTCGTGGCCGAGAGCTTGGCCGCGGGCGTCCCCGTCGTCGCGCCGCGGATCGGCGAGATCGCGGCGCTCGTGGACCACGATGCGACCGGCCTCCTCGCCGAGCCCGGCGACCCGGACGACCTGGCGGGCAAGCTCGAGCGTGTGGTCTCCGATCCCGCGCTCCGGGCGCGGCTTTGCCGCGAGGCGACAGCGCGGCGCGGCGAGCGTCTTCGCTGGCCGGACGCCGCACAGCAGTTCGCGCGCGCCCTTGGCGCGTAAGGCCTCCCCGACCGCTCGACGCACGCGCTCGGGCGGGTTGCTTGCGCCGCTCCGGCGTCCTGAGCTATACGGCGGTCGCCTCATTTCCACCCAAGGATTTTCGCCATGTACACACTCACGATCCGCGACTATCTGAAGTGCGCCCACTCGCTCAAGGGCGAGATCTTCGGCCCCGCGCAGCTCATGCACGTGATCACCTACGAGATCGAGGCTTCGTTCATGACCGAGACGCTCGACGAGTACGGCCTCATCGTGGACTTCGCGTCCACGCAAAGCGCCCTGCAGGACATCCTCGGGCGGATGAACTTCAAAAACCTCGACGACCTCCCCGAGCTCCAGGGCAAGAACACGACCACCGAGTTCCTCTGCCAGTACATTCACGAGCAGATCTCCAAGAGCGTCGCCGACCAGTTCGACGGAACGCTCCGCGTGATCCTGCGCGAGAGCCCGGTCGCCGAGACCTCGTACGAAAAGCCCGTCAAAGCGTAAGCCGGGCCGAGCAGTGTGAAGCGCGGGCCGGCCGGCGCCCGTTACGCCGCCGGGTCCGCGCCCTCGCGGGCGGAGAACGTCCAGTAAAACGAAAACGCGTAGGACACCGACACCAGCACGGCGCCCACGGCGGCGACCGGCTCCGCCCCCGCGTGCCACAAAAACGGCACGATGAGCGATACGACGAGGATGAGGTGCACGGCGCGGCCGAACTGTGAGCGGGGCACGACGCCCCGCGCGGGGAACAGCGCCACGGCGAGCTCGTAGACATAGTGCAAGAGCCCGCCCACGAGCACCCACGGCCCCACGATGCCGCTCGTCGCCAAGAGCACGCACAAGACGAGGACCAGGTAGGCGTCGGCCTCCTTGTCGAAGTTTTCGCCGAAGGTCGAGGCCGCGCGGCGGCGCCGCGCGAGGTGGCCGTCGACCCCGTCGAGCGCGAACACGACGAGGAGCAGGGCGATGAAGATGTGCGCGGGATACAGCTCGAAAACGAGCCACAGCGAGCCGGTCATCACGACGCGGAGCGCGGTGATCGCGTTTGCCGCGCCGAACCCGCCCGCCGGGGTCCAGGCGCCGCGGCCCCGCCACACCGAACCGCCGAGCGCGAGCAGGCCGGCCACTGACACCCAGGCCGGGTGGCCGGTCACGACGCTCGCCGCCGCGCCGGCGATGAGCCCGAGCGAATACGCGAGGCGCGCCCTGTGCCGATGCCTCACCACCCGTCCTGCGGCCGGCGCGACGAGCACCGCCAGCCCCGGCGCGCTCGTGACCAGGCTTATCAGCCCGAACGTCACCGACACGGCGACGCCGGCCTCGGCGCCGAGCGCGAGCAGACCGTAGAGCGCCCCCGCGGTGGCCTCGCGCACGCCCCATCCGGCGAACCCGAGGGGGAGCGCGGCGGATCCGAGGATGAGCGGGACGACTTGCAGCACCGCGATGAGATCGAGCTCGACCCCGAGCGCCCGCCCGGCGCAGTAAAACATGCCCACCAGGCACCCGATGATGGCGGTGGAGATCGAGAGGTGAAACGCCAGCGCGCCGTGGGCGATGAGCGCGCGCCGGCTTTCGCGAGACAGCCGCGAGAGCCACCCGTCGCCGGGCCGCCGCCACAAAAACGCCGCCACCGCCGCGGCCACCGCCCACACCACCGCGAGCCCGAAGCCGATCGGCGCCACCCAGGTGTGGCCGCGGGCCAGCCACGCGGCCCCGCTCGCCGCCATCCACAGCGCGAGCGCGAGCTGCCCCGATACGCGATCCAAGACGATCGCGCGCACGCACGCGCCAAGGCCCGGCGCGTCCCCCGCGCGGCGCAGCCGATCGTGGTGGCGGACCGCCGCGGCCGCGGGCCCGGCGATGCCCACCGGCAGCACTTGGTTTACGAAGATCGCCAGGTAGTACTCGGAGATCGCGCGCCCGACCCCGAGCGGCGCGCCCACGCGCCGCGCGGTAAACGCCCACCGGATGCCCATGAGAACGTGAAGGGGCACCGACAGCGCCACCGCGGCGAGCACCCACCCGAGATCCAGCCCCGCCATGCGCGCCGCGACGTCCGAGACGTCCACGAAGTGAAACACCGCGGCGACGAATACGAGTGTCCCGAGCCACCGCAGGGCGAGACCAAGACGCGACGGCTCTGCCGGCCGATCCGACTGACTATCCGTCATCTCGCCCATGCCGATCACCGGGCGCGTACATGGACGCGGAGGCTACCCCAACACCGAGGGCGCGGTCGAGTTGGCGGCGCTGCGCCGACACCCGCTGTGACCGACGCAACGCTCATCCGCGCCCCGGCGCGGGCTCGGCGCCGTGATATAAGGGCCGGTGCCGGTCGGGCGTCCGGACAAGGAGCCTTCGATGAGTTATTTCCTCGCCTTTTCCTACAACCTCCACGACTCCTCGGTGAGCATCGCCGACGACGAGCGCGTGCTCCTCGTGCTCGAGGCCGAGCGCTACTTCGGCACGAAGAAGATGGCGTGCACGCGGCCGCAGATGGAGGAACTCGCCGCCGCCGCGCTCCGCTACTGCCGCATACCCGCCGAAGCGATCGCCGGGGTCGCCTGCACGGCGTACCGGAACGAGCACCTGCCCGAGGGCGAGCGCGACTGCGCGTGGAAGGACGAAAAGCGCGTGGAGATTCTCGGGCGCTCGTTCGACGCGCGCGTCATCAATCACCACCTCGCCCACGCAGCGATCGTCCACGCGTTTCCCGGGGTCCGCGACGTCGCCATCGACATCTGCGACGGGGGCGGCGACTTCGGCGATACACACAAGACGTACCGCTACCGGGACGGCCGGATCGAGGAGCTCAAAAACCAGCCGATCCACGACGCGTTCTCCTCCCGGTTTTACGACGTGATGTCGCGCCACATCTACCGGCGCCTGATGTGCGAGGGCAAGCTCATGGCGCTGGCCTCGTTGGGCGAGCCCCGGCCCGAGATGACGGAGTACGTCCGGCGGCACCTATACGATTTCCACCACAAGGATCCCGAGGAGATGACGGGGATCCTAAACCGCGACTACCCCGTGGACGACTACCAGCGCAGCCGAACGGCGTTCGACCTCGCCGCGGCGACCCAGCGGGTGTTCGAGGAGCTCAGGCTCGAGAGCGTTAGAGCCCTGCCCAGCAACAGCGAGCACGTCCTCCTCGGCGGCGGCGCGAGCCTGAACATCTTGGCGAACACCCGCGTCAAGACCGAGCTCGGCGACGAGCGCGGCGTGCTCGTCCCGCCGTGCTGCGACGATACGGGCCAGTCGCTGGGCGCGCTTTTGTCCTACTGCCACGAAGATCTTCGCCTGCCGATCACGGCGAACATGCCGTTTCTCGGCATGAGCGACAGCATCGCCGACAGCCGCCTGTCGGCGGACGACGTGTCCGGCGAGCTCATCGACTTCCTCGTGGACGGTGGGATCGTGTTTTTGCACCGCGGCCAGAGCGAGATCGGCCCGCGCGCGCTCGGCCACCGCAGCATCATCGCCCTCCCCGACCGCAAAAACCACGATCTCATCAATCACGTCATCAAAGGGCGCGAGTTTTACAGGCCCCTCGCCCCGATCGTCCCCCGCGAGCGGGTGTCGGATTGGTTCGACTGGGACGGAGAGTCGAAGTACATGCTCTACGGCGCGCGCGCGCTGGATCGCACCCGTCTCGCGGCCGAAGGGATCTGCCACTACGACGGCACGGCCAGGATTCAGACCGTGTCGGCGAGCGAGGATCCGTTCTTACACGCGGTTCTCGAGCGCGTCGGCGAGGCCACCGGCACGCCGATCCTCATCAATACGTCCCTCAATCCGCGCGGGCTACCGATAAGCTCGGGGGTCGCGGAGACCCGAGCGTTTTTGAGCCAAGTGAGCGGCCTGGGCGTG
Source organism: Nannocystineae bacterium (assembly GCA_007133195.1). GTDB lineage: Bacteria > Myxococcota_A > Polyangia > Haliangiales > Haliangiaceae > SLNH01. The sequence goes on from SLNH01000274.1 coordinate 4,578, forward strand.
CGGATGTTTCACGAGGGCGAGCTCCAAGGCGAGTAGCGAGGCATTCGCGTGTCCGACAATCCAGCCGGAGACGTCGCCGCCTACTACGAGGGCAACACCCGCCGCTTTATGCGGTGGGGCGAGGGCGGCAGCGCGGGCGCGCTGCACAGGGCCCTTTGGGGCCCTGGCGCCGAGACCGTGGCGGACGCCGCAGACTACATAAACGTCTTGTGCGCGCAGGCGCTCCGTCCCGGCCTTGCAAACGAGCAGCCCCACGTCGCCGACCTCGGGTGCGGCGTGGGCGCAACCGCCGTCAGGCTCGCCGAGATCCTCGGCGCGCGCTCTAGCGGCCTCACCTTGAGCCGCCTGCAGGCCGACCTCGCCTCCGAGCGAGCCCGCGACCGGGGCCTCGGCGATCGGTGTTCATTTTACTGCGCCGACTTCCTCGAGCCCCCGGCGCTCTCGCCCCTTGACGGCGCCGTCGCCATCGAAGCGTTCGCTCACGCCTCCGACGCCGCTCACTTCTTCGAGGTCGCGGCCGATCTGCTGTCCCCGGGCGCGCGCCTCGTGGTGGTCGACGACTTCGAAAATCCGGCCGACAAAGGCTTTTCCCGGCGCGACAAGACCGTCGAGCGGTTTCGCCGCGGCTGGCGCCTGCACAGCCTCGTCACGAGGCAGCGCGCGGCCGAGCTCGCGCAAGGCGCGGGCCTGGTTCTCGAAGATGAGCGCGATCTGACCGACTGGATCCGGCTAGGTCGGCCCCGTGATCGCGCCATCGCGGTAGCGGTCGCGCTCCTCGGCTGGGCCCGCCCCCTCGAGCGCTTCCCCTACTGGTCGAGCTTGGTGGGCGGCGACGCGCTGCAGACCTGCCTCCGAAACCGGTGGGTCGAG
>SLNH01000289.1 GCA_007133195.1 Nannocystineae bacterium
ACATCCACCAGGCGATACGAACCTACGGTCTGTCCGATCCGGTCCTCGGGGTTTTTGAGCTCTTCCCCTTCGCGCTTCGCACCCGGTCGGTTGCCGGCGTGGCTGGCACCGGGGCGCCCCGCGCGCGTGAGCTGCACGGCGTTTTGGGACGAAAAGCTGGCCCCCCCGAGGTCGTCCCCCGTGATATCGATCGTTCCCGGTGGTCCGGACGCCTTAGGCGGTTCGAGCGCCGCCGTGTGTTCGAGCGGCCGATTGGTTACGCTGGCGGGCTCGAGCGCAGAGCCATCCCGCGGACACGTCTGTGCGTCGTCGGAATAGCTCGCTTTGCATTGGGGACAAAAGCGCATGCTGGAAAATGGGGCCACGGGTCCGCCGCCGCGCGCACAGCGTGGGCGCGATTGTACGACGTTTTTCGCGGACACGGCAAACCCAGCGATTTCATTGCTTGTTGCAACAGCGCGTACGGCGGACACCGGCTGCGCTGCCCCGTCGCTCCCGCGCGGCGTATCAGCGCGGCACGCCAGGGCTTTGAAATCGCGAGCGCTCGGCGCCCGCGTGCACCCGGTTGGCGGCGGAGGCACGCGAAGCAAAACTGGCTTCCGAAGTCTCCAATGTAGGACATCATCCGACACGGAAAGAATCTGGACCCCGGGGCGGTGGCCACCTTTATAATGGGCGCATGGCCCCGCGGATCGCCGTCGTCATCCTCGCACTGTCCTCCCTTTTGGCCGGAGAATCCGCTGCGGACACGTCGGGCTCGGACCGCGGTCAGTGGAAGACCGGTATAGATGCCGAGGTGGATTACGGCATCGGGCTGCGCGGGCGCTACGTGACGATTCCGCGCGGCGTGTTCGAAATCTTCGTCGACGAGGCGAGCTCGGGAGTCTCGCAGCTGGGCGGAGGGCTCGAGTTCATTCGTCGTCGCGGCGGCTTCGAGCTCATCGTCGGCGTGGAGTACGACAGGCTCGGCCCGGAGGATGGCCTGTGGCTCGATCGAGGTGACACCCCGCCACAGGAGACGCCAGATTTGGTGGAGTTCGAGGATTTTGGATGGATCACGCTCGATGTCGCGGCGGTTTGGCACGAGCCCATCCACGACCAGTTCGCGGTGCGCTACGGCGCCGGCTTCGGCCTTGGCGTTCCCACGGGGGAGCTTCTGCGCACCGACACCCAGTGCACTGGCTCAGAAACCTCGACGTGTTCGCCGATCGCGGGCCCGGATGAGGGGCGATATCGCGAGGCCGAAGATCTGCCCCCGGTGGTTCCGGTGGTAAACGCGCTCCTCGGTGTCCAGTACAGGCCCGCCGACTGGCTTTCGTTGAACGTGGAGGGGGGCATTCGAAGCGTGATTTACGCCGGGACCAGCGTGAGCGCGTTTTTCTAAACCTGGAACGCCTAAGGGGCCATCGGCTCGTGCGTCCCGCATGCGTTCAGCTCACTCCCTTGTTGTTGTGCCGCGCTGACGCCTGAGTCATGCGTCGCTGGTGAACCCGGGTGGCGCGCGCGTACCCGCGCGGCTACTCGTCGAGTTCGAGTGCGAGCCGCAGGCGGACGCGGTCCTCGCCGGCCGAAACGCGGGCCTCGACTTCGCCGAGCTCCCGGCCGGCCCGGTCGAGCCAAGGCGCCCCCGGGACACCGCGCTGCGTAGCGATCGCTGCGATCGCCTCGGCGCTTCCGCGCCCCCACAAGAGCGCCCCATCGGGGGGCGTCGCCCGCGCTGTGTCGGGATTCGTGTACCACCGGAGCGATGGTTCGCCGCGGCCGGCGCCAAACGCCATCGAAGCCGCCGACAGGTCACGTCGGTACGGCAAAATCCGGCCTCGCCCCCAGACGCGGTCCACCCCGGGCGGCCCCGGGCGCGCGTCCCCGAAAACCGCAGACATCAGGATCTCGGCGATCGCGCCCGGATCGGTGCCGCGCGCGCTTTGGGTGGCTCGCTCCGGCACCGCGATCTCCGCCCCGGCCACCAGGGTGTCGTAATCCGGGGAAACCGAGCGCACGGCCGCCGACCCCGGGCCGGCGGCGCGGGCGAGCGCTTCGGCGCGCGGGCCGATGCCTACGAGCGCGTCGAAAAACGCTGCGCCGACCTCGGGCCAGGCAAAAAGCCAGAAGACGAGCTTGCCGCCCGGCCCGCACGCGGCGGCCAGCCGGCGCAGGTCGCCGGGAAGGCGCGCAGGCCCCGTCGGCCGCGGCAGCTCGCGCAGCGCCGCAGGATCCTGCCACGACCAGGCCAGCGCGATGTCCCCGCGCGCGGGAGGGAGGCTGATGAACGAGCCCGCTTCGAGGAGGCCGACGAGCTTGGATTCTGGGCGAACGCGCCAGTCGCCGCCCGCCTGCAGCCCGGCCCCTTGCTCCCGCGCGCGAAGCGCGAGAGATACATCGGCGATCGCGCCGTGCGCCGCGAGGCGCGACAGCCCACGGCAACCAGGCGGCAATGAGGCGCCTTGGCCAAACGCCCCCGTGAGCGCATCGTAGGCTTCGAGCGGCGCGATCCGGAGCCGCAGGCCCTGGCCGCGCACGGCGCGGGTCACTTCTCGGGGGAGCGCGGACGGCGCGCGGCGCGCGGCGCGGCGGTGCGCGCGATCGCCTGGCGAGCTGCCGGGAATGAGCACATCGACCGCGATGCCGTGCTCGCTGTGGGTGGCGCGGACCCCTATCTGGGTATCGCCGATCCGACCTGCGGCGATTGGCTCCTCTCCGTCCGGCGTTAGGCGCGTTTCCTCTTCCGCCCGGGATGATGCCGCGCCGCCATCAGAGGCGGCGGCGACGCCGGGAACGCTGCGCGCCCACCGCTCGATCGACGCCGCCGCGGCGTCGCGATCGGTGACCGGGAGGGCGAGACGGCTTCGCCACACGGCCTGTGCGTGTCGCTCGGCGCGGCTGGCTCGTTCGCGGTCACCGCCGCCACCGGCCAAGGCGCTCGCAAACATCGGCGACCCCGGATCAAACCCCGCCGCACGCCAGTCCTCGGCGGACAAGGGGTCGAAATCGTGCCGCGCGCGGATCAGGGTTCGCCCCGCCGTGACGACCGCGCCGAGCCGGGAGCTCGCCCCGGCCGCCGCGCTCAGCGCAATCACCAGGTCGGCGAAGTCGGCCCGGACGACGAAGGGCGCGTCGCCGTCGATGAGCTCCGCGTGCGCCGGAAGCGAAGGCGAGTCCTCGCTCACCTCAGCAGCAAACAGCGCGAGGACGGCGGGGAAAAACGTGGCGACGCTGGGCGTAATCATCGAGGCGGGGGCGAAGCGCGGGTGGCGCTCGCGCCGCCAAGCTCCGATGCGGCGCCGCCGCCGCCCGTGGCGCCCCGGCTCGCCTCTGCTCCAGCCGATCTCCCTTTCGGCGCGCGCACATCACCGGTTCGTGCCCGCGAAAGCAGACCCTAACGCTTAGCGACGAGCTCGCTCTTCACCACTTTGCCGGTCGCCGAGCGGGGAAGGCTGTCCACGACCTCGATCCGACGCGGACACTTGTATCCCGCGAGTCCCTGGCGGCAAAACGCCTCCACATCGGCGGGATCGATCGATTGGCCCGTCCTCGGCGCCACGTACGCCTCCACGACTTCCCCCCACTCGGGATCGGGGCGCCCGACCACGGCGGCCTCAGCGATGGCCGGATGCTCGTGCAGGCGGTCCTCGATCTCGCGCGGGTAGATATTGACCCCACCAGAGATCACCATGTCGTGCACGCGCGAGACCAGATAGACGTATCCGTCGTCGTCCTGTCGCGCGAGATCTCCCACGGAGAAGTACCCGTCGCGCATCGACGCCCGAGTCGCCGCGTCGTTGCGATGGTAGCCGGCGATGAGCATCGCGTTTTTCACGAAAAGCTCGCCCACCTCGCCGGGCGGCGCTTCACTCCCGTCTTCGCGGGCGAGCCGGATCTCGTTGCCGTGTAGCGGCCTGCCGATCGTGCCTGGCCGGGCGCGGTGATCTTGGGGACCCGCCAGCGTCACCAGGCCCGTCTCGGTCGAGCCGTAGAAGTTCCAAAGGATGTCGCCGAAGGCGTCTTGAAACCGGCTGGCCGTCTCCGGCGCGAGCGGGGCGGCCCCGCTCACGATCCATCGCAACGAAGAGGTGTCGTAACGGGCTCGCGTGTGCGCGGGGAGCTCGAGCAGGCGAACGAGCATGGTGGGGACGACGAACGCAGAGTGAAGGCGATGCCGCTCCACGTCGGCGAGCACCGCCTCGGGATCGAAGCGATCGCGGACGTGTAGGCTCGCCCCGAGCGACAGTAAGAGGCTCGTGAACGCCACGGCGCCGCTGTGATACAGCGGGCAAACGACGAGGTGGCGGTCGTCTCGGCGGATGCCCACCTGCCTCACCAGGTCGGCGAACGCAGTGAGCCCGGTCTGGCGCAGACTCCGCTTGGCCCCTTTGGGTTTCCCCGTGGTGCCCGAGGTGTAGATGATGAGGTGGCTGTGCCTGGCGTCCGCGATCGCGGGAGGCGCGTCGCCGCGCTCGCGAGATACCGCGTCCTCGTACCGGGTCCCGATTTCTGGACCTTCGCCCGGCGCGAGCCCGGTGACGATCGTGCGCGAGGCAGGCGGATCCCCCGCCATCGCGATCGCCTCGCGCACCGAACCGAGCGCGGCGGCGTCGGCGATGGCCAGGGCCGGCTTCGCGCTGTCGAAGATGTGCGCGATCTCCGGCCCCCGCAGGCGGGCGCCGACCTGCACCGCGGAGGCCCCGAGGCGCGCGAGGGCCTGCTGCGCCACGATGTGCTCCGCCGCGTTGGCGAGCACCAGCGCCACCCCGTCACCGGGCCGCACGTCGCGCGCGGCGAGGGCGTGGGCCAACTGATTGGCCTCGGCGTCGAGTTCCCCATAGCTGAGCCTGCGGCTCACGTCGCACACCGCGAGCGCCTCGGGCTGGTTGTGGGCGTGCCATACGACGGCGAGGTGCGGCCCGCCCCGGTTTCGCGCCGCCGCCGGGACGAAACCCGGCAGCGCGGAAGGCCGCAGCGAACCCGCGAGACCGGAGGTGTAGGCGGCGCGCGCGAACAGGCCGGCTCCACCAGCGAGCTCGCGGGCGGGACCGGTGACGCGGCTGACATACGACCTGAGGCGCGCCGCCGAATTCATGGTGCCTATCAGCGGCCGCCGAGCCTGAGGAGCAGGCGCTCCACGTCACGGCTTTCGGCCGTGGGCTCGTCGATTCGATCGAGATAGCGCTGCCACGCGCGGATCGCGCCCTGGCGGTCGTTTATCGCGCGGTGCGTGTAGCCGGCTTTTCGGTACGCCTCGGTGAGCCACGCCTCGTCCCCGGTCGCGCGCTGGGTGGCCGTCGCGAACGCCGATGCGGCGGCGCGCTCGCGGTCCATGTCGTAGAGGGCCTCGCCGAACAGATAGTGCGTCTTCGCTTCGCCGGCTCCGCCGCGGATGGCGCGTCCGAGGGCGTCTGCGGCGGAT
>SLNH01000103.1 GCA_007133195.1 Nannocystineae bacterium
CGCGGCCGTCGAGGGCGAGGTCCGCTGCTGGGGCGACAACGACAGGGGCGCCGTGGGTACGGGTGATTCGGCGGGAAACGAGGTTCCGGCGCCGGCGCGCGTGCCCAACCTCACGGGCGTCGAGCGGATCGCTGCCGGCGGCGACACCACCTGCGCGATCGCCGGGGACGAGCGAGCCGTGCTTTGCTGGGGCGATAACGATCACGGGCAGACAGGCGCGGATCTGGCCACGTCTTTGTCTACGCGACCGGTCCGCGTCGCCGGAATCGATGGTGTCGTCGATGTCGACGTTGGTCGCCGTCACGGATGCGCGGTCGGCGAGGACGGGGCGATGTGGTGTTGGGGCAGCGACATCGACGGCAGGCGCGCCACCGGTCGGCCGCTTATCTCGATCGAGCCGTCGCCGGCGTGCGAGTGAGCGGCCCCCGCGCCGCGACTGAAGCGTGCCACCTACCGCGAGTGCCATCGAAACGGCGCTACCTACGCGCCGCTCGGAGGGGTTATTCGGGTGGTGCGCGTTGGAGGGGCTCCCCTAAAGTGGGGCCTGATCCCCACCGCGCTCGGAGGCTCGCTGATAGGCGGGACGCGCGCGTATGGCCTCGGTGAATCGCGCGAGCTCGGGATAGGCCTCGGCGCTCGCCCCGGGGGCTCGCGAAAGGGCCGTCTCGACGGCGATGCTCATCTGGATATCGGCGGCCGTGAACTCGTCGCCAGCGAAATAGGCGTGCCCCGATAGCTCGTGTTCCCAGTAGTCCATATGGAGTTTGAGCTGGGGGGCGATGTACTCCTTCGTTACGAGCTTGGTGATGGCCGACAAAAGGGGCTTTGCCAGCCAGGGACCCTGCCGGGGCAGTTCGGAAAACACGATGGTCAAAAGCAGCGGGCTCATCGCCGAGCCCTCGGCGTAGTGTAGCCAGTAGCGATACCGCAAAAACTCCGCGGTCTCGACCCGCGGGCGCAGACGCCCGTCGCCGTACTCGTCGAGGATGTACTCGATGATGGCACCCGATTCGGGCACCGTGCGGTCGCCGTCGGTCAAGATGGGCGCTTTGCCCAGCGGATGAATGTCGCGCAGCCGCGCGGGGGCAAGGAGGGTGTCCGGATCGCGCGCGTAGCGCTCGATGTGATACTCCAGCTCGAGCTCTTCCAAAAGCCAGAGGATGCGGTGAGAGCGGGATTTTTCGAGATGGTGGACGGTGAGCACGGCAGTGGCCTCGGGGACAGGATGGCTCGGCGCGGGGCAAATCCGGTCGCGGTGCGCCGCCGCCCACGCTTGATCGAAGCATGGTCGATGTGAGCGCAAAGCGGCAAGGGCCCGGGGCGAAAGTGGGCATCGCCGAGCACCCCGTCTGGCGCGCCCGGACGCCCGAGCCGCCCCGCGCTAAAACTGCCCCTTGATGCCGCCCCAGACCTCCCGGGGCTTGCCAGGGCGGGCGCCCGCGGGGCGGTAGTGCGCGACGTATTCCTGGTCGGTGAGGTTTTCCACGGAGCCGAACAGCGCGACGTTTTCGTGGATGCTATACGAGCCCGCGAGGTCGAGCAAAAGCCGGGCGTCGATCTCCTGCGCGCTGAGCGCGGGATCGGCCTTGGCCTGCACCGCGGTCACGTAGTTTCCGGTGAGATGGAGCTGCCAGTCTCGGTGCGTCACGCCCGCGCTGGCGTTGACCTCGTGCGCGGGGATCTCGGGGAGCGGGTCGCCCTCCTGCGCGCCGGCCCACTGGTTGGGGGCGTCGCCGCCGATATCCTGGCCGAACGCGCTCTGCGTGAGCGTGTACCCGAGGCTCAGCGGCACGCCGAAATCCCAGCCCGAGGCGACGCCGAGGTCGTGGAGCACGAGGGCCTCCACGCCGTAGATGTCGACCTCACCGGCGGGCACCACGTCGCCCACCTCGGCCTCCCCGCAGCCGCCGCCGATGGCGGTGCACTCGATATTGATGTTCGAGTAGTCGTTGAAAAAGCCGATCGCCTCGGCGCGCGTCGCGTCGCCGCTGTAGCGCAGCCCCGCCTCGATGTTGGTGCTGCGCTCGGCCTCGCCGTCGGGGCTCGCGCCGCCCGGGGCGAAGCCGCGGTGCACGCCGGCGAGCGCCGAGACGCCGGGGAGAAACTCGTAGGTGGCGCCCACGCCGGGGATGAAGACATCGTAGGTGTTCGCCTCATCCCGGGCGAGGTTTCCGCTGTCGCGGGGCGGACCGTCCCAGTCGCGGCGACGAATGTCGATGCTCTCGAAGCGAAGGCCCGCCGTCACGCCGAGGGGCCCCCACGTGGCCGCGTTTTGCGCGTAGGCGGCGATGGCGCTCGCCTCGGTGAGGCGGTTCGTGCGGCCGCCTGGATCCTCGCGCTCGATGAGCGACATGTGGCCGCCCTGCCTCATTTCGAAGAAGTCGTGCCACTGGAACCGATCTTCTTCGTCTTGGTGGTAGCGCACGCCCGCCTCGATGTTGTGGCTGGTCGCCCCCGCATCGAGGTGATACCCGGCGCGAAGATCGGCGCCTTGCGCGTAGTACTCGCGGTTATTCGCCCGCAGCGCGCCCACGCCGGTGTCCTGACCCCGAATCCAGTCGAAGGCATTGGCGACGTTGTCGCTGGCGTTCGGATCGTCGAGGATCGAGGAGATGCCGACGAACGCCTCGCTCTGATCCATGTACGACTGCGTTCGGTCGAGCTGGTCGTCTCCCGCCACTTCGTGGAGCTTGTACCAGTTTCGAACCGTATCGGTTCGGTAGAGCGTGGTGGTGATATCCAGGCGGGGGAGGGGGTTCATGAAGTGGCGGGCCTGGAACAGCTCGTTGTGCGTGTTGATCTCGTCTTGCGCCGACCCGGCGTAGCGGCGAAACGGGGTGTCGTCGTAGTCCTGCTGGGCGAGGCCCAGGTAGGTATCGGCCATGCTTCGCCTGTCATTCGCGTACTTGAGCTCGACCGACTGGAAGATGCCGGCGCCTGGGTTCGTGTTCCAGCGCAGCTTGGCCATGAGGTTTCGCCGGTCGAGCCCCGCGTCGAGCTCGGGTTGGTTCGGGCCGGCGAGCGGATTGTCGATCGACTTGAACCCGTCGGTCTGGGTGGTGAGGCCTTGCGCGAGCCAGCCGATCTCACCTGCCGCGCCGAGATCGTGCGTGCTGCCGACGTCGCCTTGAACGCGGCGACCGTTATTGGAGCCGAGGATCGCGTCGAGGGCCGCGCCGGTCTCGCGCGGAATCGGCTTCGAGCGCATGTTGATCGCTCCGCCGGTGGTGTAGGGGCCGTGGCGTATCGCGCTCGATCCCTTTTGCACCTCGACCGCGTCCATGCGTTCGATGGGGGGGAAATAGTAGGCGGCCGGCGCGGCATAGGGAGCCGGCGCGATGAGCACGCCGTCTTCCATGACCGTGACGCGGCTGTTTCGCTCGGGCGGCGCGCCGCGCATGCTGAAGTGGGGAAATTGTCCGTGCCCTTCCTCCTCGATCACGCTCACGCCGGGGATCGCTCGGAGCACGCGGTGCGGGTCGGCGTGGCTGTGACGCTCGAGGTCTTCGCGACTCAGCTCTTGCGCTGAGCCAGGTACGTCCTGGATGCGGGCGGGCGTTCCGATGATGGTGATGTGTTCGACCAGGTACGGCGAGTCCGCGTCCCCGTCAGGCCCGTCTTGCTCACTGTCGTCGTCGCCTTCGGCGTCCTCCTCGGCGTCCCCTTCGGCCTCGGGCGGCTCTCCGGACGTGGGCGCCGCTTGTGGCTGATCGCCGTCGCCAGATGCTGGCGCGCCGGTGTCCTCGGCAGCCCAAAGACTCGCGGAGGCTCCGAGTACGGTGAGGGCGGCCAGGGTGGCCACAGCGTGCCGCCCTAAGCCCGCGGCGTATGGGCTGATCCTTGGCATCGTTTCCAGCACACGGGCTCGGTTTCCAACGAAAAAGAACTTGACATCCATTTTCAACAATTCGGCGGAGATATCGGGCACCGGCGTTCTTTCGGGCGGCGCGCTCAGCGTCCGAGGTCGAACACCACGGGGATCAGAAATTCGGCCTCACCGGCCGTGTAGTCGGCCGGAAGCGCAGCGTAGGGCGCCGCGGCCTCCGCGATCCGCAGCGCCTCCTCGTCGAGCGCCGCGTGGTTCGTGGATCGCACGAGCGCGGGCTCATCGGAAAGCGATCCGTCGCGCGCGATCGTGATCCGCACCTTCGCCTCACCCGTTTGGCCCAGCCGGCGCGCCCGCGCTGGGTAGCGCTTCTCCTCCGAGAGCGCGCGGTGCAGACCGTCGCGGTAGCCGCTCAGGTCCACCTCCGCGGCCGGCGGCGCCGGCGGCGGCGACACATCGCTCGCGTGCGAAAGCTCGGGGAGCTTCGTGGGCGACTCGATCGCGGTGAGCGCGTCGGAGTCGAGTCCGAGCTCTCGCGGGGGCGGCTCTGGATTCGGCTCGAGCTTTGGCGCGGGATCCGGGGCTTCGAATTCGGCCGGCTGGGGCTGGGGCTCTGGCTGCGGTTTTACGGGGTCTGGAGGCGGGCTATCGCTCGGCGTCGGCTCGAGCGGCGCCTCCGGCCCGAAATCGTCGAGCTCCTCCGCCGCGGGGGGCGGCTGGATCGCGAGCTCGACCGGCGCCCGGTCGCTGTCGTCGTGGCCGCCGAACGACACCGGCACGAAGGCGGCCGCGACGTGCACGGAGATCGCCAGCGTCGCCGGCCCCACCCAGCCGAGGCTCGCCCCCGATCGGCTCACGCCTCGGCCTCCTCGAGCCCGGTCATGCACCGGCTCATTACTCGGCCTCCCTGCGCGTGGCGATCGAGACGTTTCGAAAGCCAGCCGCCGACGCCTCCCCGAGCACCCACACGGCGCGCTCGAAGGCCACGTTCCCGTCGGCGAGGATCAAAACGGGATCGTCGGGATCTCCCCGCGACTCGAGCGCGCTTTGCACCTCGTCGCGGCTCACGATCTCGTCGCCGATTTCGATCGCGCCGCCCTCGCGGATCGTGATGGCGACCGCGTCGGGGGCCTCGCTGGCGGTCGCCTCCGCCTCGGGCAGGGTCACATCGAGGTTGCGAATCCGATCGAAGTTCGCGGCGAGCACGATGAAAATCACCAGGATGAATACGACGTCGATGAGCGCCGAGAGGTTGATGGTGGGGGTCCGCCTTTGGAAGCTTTGAAACTCCAACTACGTTCCTCCCGAGCCGCCCGACTGATCGTCGCCGGCGCCTCCGGTCGGCTCCGCGCGTGGCGGCGCCGAGCGCTCCGAGGACGGCGCCTCCGTGAGGACGCGCGTAATCGCATCGCTCATTTGCAGCCGCATGTGATCCGCGCGGCTCGCCAGGTAGGAATGGCCCGCCATGGTCGGCACGGCGATCAAAAGACCCGCGGCCGTGGTCAGCAGGGCCTTCCAAATTCCTTCGGATAGCTTGGACGAATCGAGCTGATCGAGCCCGGCGCCCTCCAG
>SLNH01000173.1 GCA_007133195.1 Nannocystineae bacterium
GCATCGGCGGCGGGGGTGTTCGTGGCCAACTGCCCCGGCCGAAACGCCGCCGCCGTCGCCGAGCTCACCTGGGGCCTCATCCTCGCCTGCGATCGCCGCATTCCCGATCAGGTGATCGACGGCCGACAAGGGACGTGGAACAAGGCGGAATACGCCGCGGCCGAGGGCCTCAAGGAGCGCTATCTCGGCATCATCGGGATGGGCACCATCGGCCAAGCGGTGGCGAGGCGCGGACTCGCCTTCGGCATGGACGTGGTGGCCTGGTCGCCGTCGCTCGACCGCGAGCGCGCCGAAGAGCTCGGGGTGCGCCGCGCGGGCTCCGCCTACGAGGTGGCCGCGCAGAGCGACGTCATAAGCCTCCACGTCGCGGCCACCGATGACACGCACCACCTCGTCGACAAGGGCTTTCTCGAGGTGGTCAAACCCGGCTCCATCATCGTCAATACCACCCGCGGGAGCGTCGTAGACGAGGAGGCGCTCGCCGCCGCGGTCCGGGAAAAAGACCTTCGCGTCGGGCTCGACGTCTACGAGTCGGAACCCGCGGGCGGCACGGGTGATATCGATCGCCCGATCCTCAGCGTCCCCGGCGTGTACGGCACCCACCACGTCGGCGCATCGACCAACCAAGCTCAGGAGGCCATCGCCCTCGAGGCGGCGCGCGTGGTGGAGGAGTTTCAAAGCCACGGGGTGCCGCCCAACTGCGTCAACCGCGAAAAGCGCTCCACCGCCAGGGCCCTGCTCACCGTCCGCCACTTCAACCGGCCCGGGGTGCTCGCGCGGGTGTTTCGCGTGCTCGGCGAAGCGGGCATCAACGTCGAGGAGATGGACAACATGCTCTACGAAGGCGCCCACGCGGCCTCCGCTCGCATCCAGCTCGAACGCGCGCCGAGCTCGGCCGAGATGGACGAGCTCAAGGTGGCCAGCGAGCACATCATCACGCTAGAGCTCATCGAGCTCGACGAACCGCATTGACACGCTTCGCCCTCACCCACCCGCCCGGCCGCCACACGGGATACTGAAGCCGGGAGGCTGAGGCCGGTTTCGTGACAGATTGACGAGGCGCCCGGCGGGCGATGGCGACGATAGTGGCGCCAGTGGCACGATGGCCCGGCGCGCCGTTGCGTCGCCGGGCGGGTGATTTCCGCGCGCAGCCGTGCTAGTCCTGCGCGCTGCGCGGGCTTTGCCCCGGTCGCCGATGAGGCGGCCTGCCGGCACTAGGAGCTGCCGCCGCGCGCTCGCACCGGCACCGGGGCACGAGGACGAGCCAGAGCAAGAGAGGAGACTACTGTGAGCGATCAGCGCATCTTCAATTTTTCGGCGGGTCCCGCCGTGTTGCCCGAGGACGTGTTGCGCCGCGCCCAGGAGGCGCTTTGGGACATCGGCGGCGCCGGGTTCGGCATCGCCGAGTGCAGCCACCGCGGGCCCGAGTTCACGGCGGTGCTCGAGGAGGCCGAGGCCAACATCCGCGAGCTCGCCTCCATCCCGGGTGATTACGCGATCCTGTTCCTTCAGGGCGGCGCCTCGCTGCAGTTCGCGATGGCCCCGATGAACTTCCTGAGCGGCGGGAAGACGGCGGATTACATCAACACGGGGAGCTGGTCGAAAAAGGCGATCGCCGAGGCCAAGCTGTTCGGGAACGTCCATGTCGCCGGGTCGAGCGAGGACGAAAACTTCAGCTACATCCCCGCCGCAGACGCCATCCGGAACTCGCCCGATCCCGCCTACGTGCATTTCACGAGCAATAACACGATCTTCGGCACCCAGTGGCGGAGCGAGCCCGAGGTCCCCAGCGGCGTCCCCCGGTTTTGCGACGCCTCGAGCGACATCTTCAGTCGGCCGATCGACGTGACGAAGTACGGCCTGATCTACGCGGGGGCGCAAAAAAACCTGGGGCCGGCGGGCGTGACCCTCGTGATCATCCGCCAGGACCTGGTCGAGAGCGCGCCGAGCGGCCTGCCCTCGATGCTCCAGTACCGAAACCACGTGAAAAACGGGTCCTGCTACAACACGCCGCCCGTGTTCGGGATCTACGTGGTGAGCGAAGTGATCAAGTGGATCAAGGGCCTCGGCGGGCTCGGGGCCATGGCCGAGCACAACCGCGACAAGGCTCAGCTCATCTACGACGTCCTGGACGACAGCGACTTCTACCAGCCGACCGCGCATCCGGACAGCCGCTCGCACATGAACGTCTGCTTCCGCTCGCCCGCCGAGGAGCTCGACGCCAAGTTCATCAAGGAGGCCAAGGCCAAGGGTCTCGCCGGCCTCAAGGGCCACCGCTCCGTGGGCGGCATGCGCGCGAGCATCTACAACGCGTTCCCGCGCGAGGGTTGCGAAGCGCTCGTCTCGTTCATGAAGGAGTTCGAGCGCCAAAACCGGTAGGCGCGCCGGGCGAGCGAGACGGCGGCGGGCCTTTTGACCCCGCCGCCGCCGCCCAAAGCGGCAACGAAGTCCTCAGCAGGTCGGCCCGCCCCGGCGCCTCGACCTGCCTGATTTCGCGGACACTAGGCCGCAGTGGCCAAGCGAATGGCCATGGATGGAGGCCAGCCCCGCGCCCGGCGGGTTTTCCAGGCCCGCGTCTCAACGCTCTGTTTCGCGCAAATAGCCGCGACCAGGGCGGTGGCTGGCTCAGGCGCCACCGAGCAGGGAGGTGGCAGCGAAAGTGGCCACCGCCGGCGCCCCAAAGCGGTGGGCCAAGGCGCCGCGGGCCCGTAGCGCCCACGGAGCTGTTTCTGGACAAAAAAAGGGCGCGGCCGGGGCATCTACCCGCGCGGCCGCGCCCTTAAGCGCGAGGCGCCAAGGCGCCCGGCACTCAGATGGGCTGAATGCTGAAGTTGACTCTCACCTTGGCCCCGTCGCCCGTGAGGAGCGCCGTCTGGTCGCCGCGCCAGCCCTGCTCGAACGGCAGCGACACCGTCTCCCAGCCGATGTCGCTGTCGCTCGGGAACCACCACCCCGTATCGTGGTGGAACAGGTCTGCCTCGAGTTCGATGGTCTCACCGGACTCCGGCCTCACCTCGAGAATCGCGTCGCCGAGGAGGTCGCCCTCGCCGGGCCAGTAGCGGCTTTCCTCGATCCCGATGTAGTTGTTCTCATCTTTGGTGAGGAGCGTTCGCTCCCCCTCGCCCCGCGCGCCGACCGACCCGTAAACATTGAGCTTGTCCCGACCGCCGGAGTCCTCCACCTCGATGTCGTTGAGCGTAACCCGCACCGCCTGGCCCACGCGCTCGCAGTCGCGCTTTTCGTACTCGCGGGTCACGGAGCTCGCGAGCGGCGCGTTATCCTTGAGATACGAGAGTTTATAGGCGATGGGCGCGCCCGGAGAGTCCGAGGAGTAGTCGCCGCCGGACCGGATGAAGTCCATCAGCTCCTCGTACCCGTCGAGCGCCTTGGCCGCGTCGGCGCCCGAGCCGCCCACCATGTACACGCTCATCTTGGAGCGCTCGAGCATCTCCTCGTAAGTCACCGAAACATCACCACCAACGTCCACCCCGCCGCTGTAGGCGAAGTCCAGGGCGGCGCCGAGCTCCTGCGCGGAGTACTCGGACTCGAACGCGAACAGCGCGACCCGACCGTATGTGATCGACGACACGTAGGCGGGCGGGCTGCCCTCGGGGAAGCGGTCCATGACGTCTTCGTCCGTGACCGTGGGGGCGAAAAAGTCGCTGGGCCGGCCGGGCTGGTCGATGTCGATGGTGTAGTAGGCCTGCGTGTACTGGACCAGGTAGCGGCTACGAACGTCCTCGTCGCCGAAGTTGAAGCTCGCCGACAGCTCCGCCGGCAGACCGGTCCCCGAGACGCCCGCCCCGAAAGCCATCTCCAGCTGCTCTTCGGAGTGGACCTCCTCGATGTCAGCCGTGATGTGGGCCGGCGTGGAGCCCGTAACCTGGTTGTCGAGGATCTCGGCCTTCCCCTCGCGGTAGGCGGACAGCGAGGGGTAATCCATCACCGCCTTGCGCTGCCCGTCGATATTTTCGAGTGAAATCGATATGGTGACGGGATCACGGTCCATGACGACCTGCGCGAGGTCCCCGCCCAGCGCCTCGTCACTGCGCACGAGGGCTCCGGGCCAAAGCGCCTCGGAGTTGGTGCTGTAGGCCACGAGCTCGTCGTACTGGCGGGTCTCCTGGACCGGACGGCTTCGACAGATGTACTCGCCGTCTCGCACAGGCTCGCCGTGGCTCTCGGTGACGATCAGACTGGGCTCTGCGGAAATGGTGTCGAGCCCGCGCACGTAGTCGTCGATCGATGCCCGGATCTCCTCGAGCTCGTCACCACCGACGACGTGGCACGCCGCCGCGGCAGCGATCACCAAGCCCGGAACAGCCAATCGGGAGTAGCGAGAATTGTGAGTTGCATCCATAAGCACGCCGGTCCCTCGTGCAACGAAGAGACCAACATGGCAGCGCGGGCGATCCCCGTGGTCCCTAGGCCCCAATCGAGGCCAGGCGGGGACAGGCGTCACCGCGCGGCCAAACCCGCGCCCACGGCTGTTTGCGCGGCCCTACCGCCCCAACGCCCGCGCCGGCGCCGCGACGATGCGCCCGCCCTCGCCTCAGGGCTCGGTGGACGCCGGAGCGTCGTCCCCGTTTTCGCCGGGCGGCGCGAGCGAACCGGTCTCCGAGGCGCGCAGCCAGCCATAGACGGCGAGCGCGACGAGGAGCGCGGCGATCGCCAAAAGCTCGACCGGAATCCGGTCGCCAAGCGCCCGGCGCCCGAAAAACCGCCCGCCCGAGCGCCGGCGGATCGTCTCGGCGACGCCCTTCGGAAACGCCTCCGGCGCCGGCCGCCGGCTTAGCTCCGACAGCGCGCGGGCGGTATTTTCGAGCTCGCGGTAGGCCGCCTGGCACGCTTCACACGCTTCGAGGTGGGCCTCGAGGTCTTTGGCCTCGGCCTCCGGGAGGAGCCCCTCGTAGTAGTCGGCGAGCGCGGCGTCGTGCCCACACGGCGGCTGCTTCGCGGGATTCTGGTCGCCGCCCGGCCCGGACGTATCGGCGTCGGATCCGCTCATCGCGCCCTCCTTCATCGTAAATGTTTTTGCATCTTTCGGCGCAGCGCCAGTCGCGCACGGTGGAGGCGGGACTTGACCGTCCCTTCGGGGAGGCCGGCGATCTCGGCGATTTCCCCGTAGCTCAGGTCCTCGACGTCGCGCAGGACGACGAGTAGCCGCTGCTCTTCGTCCAGGGAGGCGATGGTCTTTTGCACGATGCCCTCGAGCTCGGCCCCGGCGACCTGCGAATCCGGCGAGGGCGCTGGTGCCGCCCCCGTGAGGCGAGCGGCGGCCCCGTCGCCCGCGGCGGCCGATTCCTCCACGTACTGGGCGCGCTGGTGGTCGCCTCGGCGCGCGAGGTACTTGATGCGGTTTTTGCAGTGGTTGGCAGCGATCCTGTAGAGCCAGGTCGAAAACTTGGCGTCGCCGCGGAACGAGTCGATCGACTTGAAAACCGTGATGAACACCTCTTGGGCGACGTCCTCGGCCTCCGCCGGATCGCCGAGCATCCGGTAGGTGAGGTTGTAGATCTGATCGCCGTAGGTCTGGACGACCTCCCGAAACGCCCGCTCGTCGCGATCGCGGAGCCGGCGTATGAGGCGGCGCTCACCAAACGGCATGGCGGCTCAGTCTATCGCGCGCGCCGGCTGCCCGCGGGTTTCGCCGCGCAAAGCGCCGCTCCTAGCACCCTGGCCCAGGCGTCATGATCTAGTGCATGGCGGGGCCGAGGATCCGTACGCTCGCGAGCATCATCAGCTCGTCGCCGCCGCTTACCTGGTAGCGGGCGCCGACATCGACCCCGGCGCTGCGGGTCATATAGCCGCCGCCCGCGGTGACGTATGCGCCGCTGCCGGGCACGTCGTAGACCCCGCCGAGCCGAACCGGAACGCCCGACTGGCGGTCTGCGGAGGAAAAAAAGTACTCGGCCCCCAGGCCGTACCGTCCCGGCGTTTCGTCGTCGTCCAGGTCGAAGCTCCAAACGCCGTCGAGCCCGATGCTCAGGGGATCGGCAGGGCGCAGGGCGATCCCGGATCCGACCGCTCGCGGGTACTGGGCGGCGTCGGCGCCGACCACGTTGTAGCCGACGACCCCGAGCTCGACGTGGTCGCCGGCTCGCATGCTCACCCCCAAATCGAGGCCGAAGCCGCTCGCGTCCTCCTCGTCCGGAAGATCACTGCGATAGTCGAAGTACTTGATGTTGATGCCGGCGAACAAGATGTCGCTCAGCTGCCGCGCGAACAGCGTGCCCGTCTCGTGGACGCGCCTGCGCTCCTCGCTACCGGCGACCTCCGGCGACGCCCCGAAGTATTGGTAGTAAAAGCAGCCCGGAAGCGGCACCGTCGCGTCGCAGGCAGACGCCGCGACGCCGGTGGCTCCGTCTTGCGGCCGATATCCGAACGACCCCTCGAACACGAGCTGGCGCGACAGCGCGAGGCCCGAGGGGTTCAAGCTGGTCGAAAGCCCCGCGTGCGCCGAGCCCCGCATCGTCTCGCCCATCCCAATCGAGCGGGGGTTCAAATTATCGACGAGCGAGTCGGCAGCCGCCTGTGAGCAGAAAAGGAGCGAGATCACCCCCAACGCCGCGATCCGGCCCCGGAACATCGGTATCTGCATTCTGTCGGGAGTCTATCGGATGAAGGCGACGCCGCGCCACTTTACCTCCCGTGGCAAAGTGCGCGCTCGGTCACCCCACGAGGTCGTCGAGGGAGCGGTAGTCGTCGTCACCAATGACGACGTGGTCCACGAGCGGAATGCCCACGACTTCGCCCACGGCGCGCAGCCGCCTCGTGAGCGCGATGTCTTCGTGCGAAGGCGAAGGATCGCCCGAGGGATGGTTGTGCACGGCCACCGCCGAAGCCGCCGCGGCGCGGATCAGGGGCCGGAACATCTCGCGCGGGTGGACTTCCACGCCGGTGAGGCACCCTCGCGCCACCTCGATCTCTTCGATGACACCTCCGCGCGCGTCGAGCGCGAGCGCGATGAAGACCTCCTGGGACAGCCCAGTGAGCCTCGGGCGCATCCGCTCGAACACATCGCCCGGCCCCGTGACCGGCGCGCCTCGCTGGCGCCGCGCGTTCGTCGCCCGCGCCCCCAGGTGAAGCCCCGCGACGAGCCTCGCCGCCCGCGCCTGTCCCACGCCGGGAATGGCGCATAGCTCCCCCGGCCGCGCCGCCGCGAGCCCGGCGAGGTCTCCGGTATGAGTCAAAATGTGGCGCGCGACGGCCGGCGCCGGCCGCCCGCTCGCGCCGGTGCCGAGGACCAGCGCGATGAGCTCGGTCGCCCCGAGCCTCTCGGCTCCGTGCGTAAGTAGACGCTCGCGCGGGCGCTCGGCGGGATCCGCTGGTAACGCCTCGCGCGCTCGACCTGCGTTCGATGTCGTGATGGATCGGACCACGACCCCGCAACGCAGCAAGTCGCGGACCATTCGTAGCCACACCCGTTGTCGGCCACTTGGCGAACCAGCTCGGACGCGGCCGGACACCCGTCGTCCGGCCGGCCGGACGCAAAGCGGACAGCGCAAGCCGCCGCGCCTCCGGCTCGCGCGCCGGCGCTGGTCGGTTAAGATGGCGCACTCGATGGCACATCGGCACGAAACCGCCCCGAGCGCGGCGCCGGGACGCGTGCGCCGCGCCCGGTGCGCCAGGCACTGGCGCGGCAGGCTCGCCCCCGCCGTGGCGACAGCTTTGCTTTTCATCGCGAGCGGCTGCGCCGGCCCATCGGGCTCCAACGCGCACGGCGACGACGACTCGGACACCGAAACTGACGACAGCGAGGGCGCGCCCGAAGCGCGGGGCGACGCAGGCCCCGGGCATGTGCGCGAACGGGAGCAGCGCGGGGCCGTCACGGGCGGCCTGCGCGCGCTGTCAGACCGGCTCGAAGGCGCCGCGCATGATACGCGCAGCTCGGCCCTCGACGAGCGCGCGGCCATCCGCGAGCGCGCGATGGACCCGGGTGCGCCGCTACCGGATCCGGTGCGCGAAAATCTGGCCTCCATCGAGTCCGATCCGCCGCCCGGGGCGCTCACCCTCGACAGCCACTACTGGGTGTCGAATGAAGATCACCACCACATGTTCCGGGAGACCATCGACTCGCACGGTGGGATCTACCTCGGCGTCGGCACGGACCAAAACTACTTGATGGCGGCGTGGGCCGAGTCGCCGATCCTCCTCCTCATGGACTTCGACGAACAGATCCGCAACCTCCACCACGTCTACGGCGTCGTACTGTCGCGGGTCGATTCGCCGGACGCGTTCGTCGCCCAGTGGTCGCCGCGCGGCGAGGACGAGGTCCGAGACTGGCTGCGGGACGAGTACGACGACGAGGCGAGGCAGGCACAGCTTCTCCGCACGTTTTCGATCGCGCGCGCCACGGTCTTTCACCGCCTGCGCCAGATCGCCGAGGACTATCGCGAGCGGGGCATCCCCACCTTCGTCACGGACCAAGAGCAATACGACTTCATACGCGGGCTGTGGGACGCCGGGCGCGTATTCCCGATCCGTGGCGATCTCACCGGCGACGCGACCATGGTCGACATCGCGCAAACTCTCGAGGACCTCGGCCTGCGGCTCGGCCTCGTGTATACATCGAACGCAGAGCAGTACTTTTCGTTTTCACCTGCCTACCGGCGAAACATCTCGGTGCAGCCGTTTGCCCAAGACGGCCTGATCCTCCGCACCCGGCCGATGGAGCGGCTCGGCTACCCCGAAGAGAGCGACTACCACTACAACATTCAAGACGCGTGGAACTTCGCCGCGTGGCTCGAGCAGAGCGATGTGCCGAACGCGGGCGCGCTCCTCGTCCACCACCGCGAGCCCTCGGATCGGCGGGGGCTGTCGTTCGTGCGCAAAGATCCCGTCGTCGCCGACACGCCTCCCGAAATCGCGGGTGAGGGCGAGGCGGCGCGATGAGCGGGCAAAGCGGCCCGCGCGGGGCCGCCGCCTTGGCGGCCGCGGTCCTTTCCCTCCTCGCCGCCGAGACGCGCGCGCAGGTCCCCCGGCCCGCGGATGCTCCGGGTCAGTGCGCGGACGGCTCCCCGGCCGCGAGCGGCGACGCCATCCTCCCTGCGCGGCTCGCTGACAGCCTGTCCCCGCGGCTTCGCCCCCTCGTCACCGACGCCGAGACGCACCGGCTGCAAATTCTCGTCGGCGAGGTCATCGAGCGCGAGGGGCAAAAGCCCTGTTTGCGCCAGCGCGGCTACCGCGTAGACGCCGAGTATTTCTACCCGGCGAGCTCGATCAAAATTCTGGCTGCCATCGCGGCGCTCGAGTCCCTGTCCGGCGAGCCGTGGACACGCGACGTCAACCTGGCCGAACCGCTGTATGTGCACGCCCCGTCACGAGCGGCCTTCGAAGGCCTGTCCGCGGCAGATCGGCACGACGCGAAGGTCCTGGCGGAAGCGACGTTCGAGCCGACAAGAGCGGGCTCGCTCGAGGCACTGATCGCCGCGAGCCTCGTCGTGTCCAGCAATGCCGCGTTCAACCGCCTGTTCGACGTCGCCGGACACGAGCACCTGAACCGCGCGATGTGGTCGGCCGGCCTGGACAGCGCGCGCCTGCGCCATCGACTGTTTTCGCCGCGCACGAAGCAGCAAGAGCGCTTCTCGCCCGCGATCAGCGTACCCGCCGGCCGGGGCGCGCTCGAACCCGCCCTGCCCGCGCGCACGAGCGACTTGGAGCTCCCCCCGCTGGACATCACAGGCCAGAAAATAGGCTCAACTTACATCGAGGACGGCGCGGTGCGGACCGGG
Source organism: Nannocystineae bacterium (assembly GCA_007133195.1). Lineage (GTDB taxonomy): Bacteria > Myxococcota_A > Polyangia > Haliangiales > Haliangiaceae > SLNH01. Next base: position 9,735 of record SLNH01000173.1, read on the forward strand.
CCGATGGACTTTTCCGGGTTCAACTACCTCTCGCTTCGCGACCACCAAGCCCTCATGATCGCGCTCCACCGGCCCGAGCTCACAGACGTGGATTTTTCCGGCCTGGGGCGCGAGCACCGCGAGCTGCTCACCGAGGCCATGCTCCGCGATCCGGCGGCGTTCGCCGAGGAGCGCGGCCAAGACCTCGGCGCGGATCCCGAGCGCCGGTTCAAGCCCGCCCGGCCGGGTGTGGCCGAGGTGCTGCCGCGCGAGCGCATCCGCTATTACAACAAGGGCGGGCGGGCTTACGGCTTTCACATCGAAAACGCCTACATCGCCGATGCCCGAAGCGATCGCGGGGTATTTTTGACCGCGGTCGCCTACGTGAACGAAAACCGCCGGTTAAACGACAACGTCTACGAGTACGACGAGCTGAGCTTCCCCCTGTTTCACGAGCTCGGGGAGCTCGTGGCCCGCCGCGCCTTCGCCCGCTGACAGCCTTCGGGTGCCCGAGGCGCGCCGCGGACAGTGGCGGCCGGGCTCGCATCGCGCTAGGCTGCTCGCGTTCATGCGACGAATCGCCGCCACCGTCGCGCTGCTCGCGACCCTCGTTGCGCCCATTCACGCCGCCGCCAGCGCCGGAATGCCGGGCTGCGACGGGGTGCGGGCGAGCGACTGCTGCTGCCCGATGCCGCAGGGCGACGAAGCCGACGAGCGGACCGGCCCGGCGGTGGAGGGCGTGTGCTGCTGCGACGTCGAGCCGGCGGCGGCCACATCCTCGTCTTCGCCCATGAGCCCCCCGCCTGCCTCGCCCGCCGTCGTTGCGGCGGGGGCTGCGGAGATCGCCGACGTGCAGGCGGCCTGCGGGGCCGGCGAGCCACTTGCCTATGCCCCGGCGCGCGGCCCGCCGCCGACGGGCACACTTTTTAGCCAAGCCATCGCGCTCCTCCTCTGAGCGCGGCGACCTCCGTCCGCAGCGGCCACGTTCGCTCACCCGCGAGCGCACTTTCGATCTCGTCATGCGCATGGGCCGCGCCGGACGGTGTGCTCCGAAGGAGCCCGAGTCGCCCACCATCGCGGCCCGCGCGCGGGCCGTGACCACGGAGGAGTGTTATGGAAATCCGCCCCCTGCGGGGCTCGGCGGTGGCCGCGGCCGCTGCCTTGGCCGCTTGCGCCGGCTCACCCCAAGCCTACGACGACCTGCGTCGCGACTACGATCGCCTCCCCTACCCCGAGGCGGCTGACGCGCCACCTGCCTCCGATCCGTTCGCTGGCGCGGAGGCGCTCGAGCGCGCGCCCCTGGTCGAGGCGGTGCTCGAGCGAAATCCCAGCATCGAGGCCGCGCGGCAGGCTTGGATCCAAGCCACCGAGGAGGTGCCCGCGGAGCGATCGCTGAGCGATCCCATGCTCCAGTACAGCATCGCCCCGCTGTCCGCGATCGACGACGACGCGCGGTTCGGACACTCGGTCCGGCTAAGCCAGAGGCTGCCGTGGCCCGGCGTGCGGGGCGCTCGCGGCGACGTGGCCGTTGCCAGGGCCGAGGCTCTGCAGGGCGATTATCTGAGCGCGCGGCTCGAGCTCGCGCTCGCCGCTGCGACGCTTTACGACGAGTACTACCGCGTCGCCCGCGAGCTCGAAATCAACGAGACCCACATCGAGCTGCTCGCAGACGCCCAGGCGGGCGCCCGCGCCGAGTTCGAGGCCGGCCGCGCCACCCTTCAAGATCCGCTTCAAGCCGAGGTCGAAGCCTCCCACCTCGAGCACCGCCGCCTCGCGCTGCGCGGCGAGCACGACGAGATCGTCGCGAGGTTAAACGCCCTATTGCACCGCGACCACCGGACGCCGCTGCCGCCGGCGCCCGAGGCGAGGGACATCCCCGAACCGATCGCGGCCCCGGCGGAAGCGCTCATCGCGCTGGCGCTTGCCGAGCGCACGGAGCTGGACAGCGCGGAGGCCGAAATCCGAGCTGGCGAGGCGGCCCTGGATCTCGCCGGCGCCGAAGACCGACCCCAGTTCGGCGTGTCGGCCATGTACGACAGCATGTGGCCGGGGCTGTCCCACCAGATCATGGTGGGCCTGGAAATGAGCCTCCCGATCTGGCGCGAGCGCCGGCGCGGCGACCGCGACGCGGCCCGCGCGCAGCGCGAGCGGGCCAGGGCCGAACACGATCACCTCGCGACGGAGATCGCCGCCGACGTCGTGGCGCTCCACCGCCGCGCGACCGAAACGCTGCACGTGGTCGTTCACTACCAAAACGAGATCATCCCCGCCGCCGAGGACCGAGCGGAGGCGGCCCACGCCGCGTTCGTGGCGGGCGACTTGAGCTTCAACGCGCTCGTGGACGCGCTCACGCGGCTTCGCGATCAGGAGCTCGAGTACGAACAGCACCTCGCCGAGCTGTATACGCGCCGCGCCGCGCTCGCGCGCTCCGTAGGGCGGGTCCCGGGGGAGCTGGACGACATCGCCGGCGGAGCGATTCAGGAGGCCCCATGACCGCGAAGGAAACAGTGCTGAGATGGAGGCGCCCGGCCTACGTCGGGGCGGCTTTCGCCCTGGCGGTCATCGTGTTCCTCATCGGGCGCGCCACGGCGCCGGGGGACGCCCAGGACCACGACCACGACCACGACCACGCGAGCGCGGCGGGCGAGGGCGACGAGCAGATCTACTACTGCTCGATGCACCCCGACCAGCAGTCTACGGATCCGGACGCGACCTGCCCGATTTGCGGCATGGACCTCGTTCCCATGCCGGATGACGATCACCCCGAGGAAGCGGACATGCCGATCCTCCGCGTGGGCGAGCGCGCCGCGGCGCTCCTAGGCGTGGAGGTGGCGCCCGCCGAGCGGCGCGGCGCCCACAGCGACCTCGACCTGCAGGGCCACGTCGAGGCCGACGAGCGCCGGCTCACCGACGTGGTCGCCCGAAGCGACGGGTTCGTGGAGCGCCAGTACGCGGCGCACGAGTGGCAAGAGGTGCGGCGCGGCCAGGCCCTGGCCTCCATCTACAGCCCGGCGGTGACGGCCGCTGCGAGAGAGCTCCTCATCATCCAGCGCACGGGTTCTGGCCGGCCCGGCGGCGTGAGCCTCGAGTCGGGTAAAGAGAGGCTCCGCCGGCTTGGCGCGCCCGAGGCATACATCGAGGAGGTCCTCGAGACCGGAGAAGTGCCGCGGACCTATACGCTCCGCAGTCCGGCGAGCGGCGTGATCACGGCCATCGATGGCCGCGAGGGGCATGCCATGAAGGAGGGGGAGCGCCACATTCAGATTGCCGACCTGTCCTCGGTGTGGGTCCAGCTCCAGGCATACGAACACGACGTCCAAGGTATCGAGATCGGCGATCCGGCGGCGGTCAGCGCGCGAGCTTACCCGGGCGAGGCATTCGACGGCGGAGTCGCGTTCGTGGATCCCGCGGTGGATGCGGAGCGCCGCACCGTGCGCGTTCGCCTCGAGGTCGAAAATCCAGACGGCCGATTGAAGCCGGGCATGTTCGTGCGCGGACGCTTGGGTAAGCCCTCGGACGCAGACAGTGACGACGACGTCGCCGAGGCCCTGGACGAAGCGCCGCTCGTGATCCCGCGCTCGGCGCCGCTGCTCACGGGCCGGCGAGCCGTCGTTTACGTGCAGCAGCCGAGCGACGAGGGATTCGTCTACGAGGGGCGCGACGTCGAGCTCGGCGGACGCATGGGCGACGTCTACCCCGTGCTGTCCGGGCTCGAAGAGGGCGAGCTCGTCGTGGTGCGCGGCGCCTTCCGCATCGACAGCGAGCTGCAGATCCGCGGGCGGCCCAGCATGATGACGCCCGGGGAGTTCTTCGCCGTGGGCGACGACGTGGACGACCCTGGCGAGGCGCTTCGCGCGCTCGATGCCGACGCCATCCCCGCCGCCTTCGCCAGCGGGACCGGGGCCGCGCTCGAGCACTACTTCGAGCTCACGTCCGCGCTCGCGGACGATGACTTCGAGCGCGCTCACGCCGCGGCCTCGCGGATGGGGGAGGAAGTCGCGGGAATCGACGCTAGTAACCTTTCCGCCGCCGCCGGCGAGGCTTGGGAATCGGTGCAGCTCGAGCTCACGGGCCCCCTGGCAGCCATGGAGCAGGCCGGCGATCTGGACGGGCTGCGCGAGCCGCTCGAGCTTTTGGACGAGCCGCTCGTCATCCTCGCGACGCTCGTCGAGGAGGCCGAGGGCATCGAGGTCTATCGCGGCACGTGCCCGATGACGCCGAGTGGGACGGGGCACTGGCTGCAGCCCGATGACGAGATCGCAAACCCCTATATGGGCCACGAGATGCTCCAGTGCGGGAGCATCGAGCCGGTGACGCCATGACCCAGGGCTCGGCCGCGGATCGGAGTGTCCTGGGCCGCGTCGTGCGCGGCTGCCTGGACCAGAAGCTCGTCGTCGGGATCGTGGCGCTGCTGCTCGCGGGCTGGGGGATCGCCACGGCGCCGTTCGACTGGGACACGGGCAAGCTGCCGCGTGATCCGGTGCCGGCCCTCGCGATTCCGAACCTCGGCGAAAACCAGCAAATCGTGTTTACCGAGTGGCCTGGGCGTTCGCCCGAGGACGTTCAAGATCAGGTCACGTATCCGCTCAGCGTCGAGCTGATGGGCATCCCGGGCGTCGAGGAAGTGCGGAGCAATTCGGTGTTCGGGTTTTCGATGATCTTTTTGATCTTCGAGGAGGGCATCGAGTTTTACTGGTCGCGAGCGCGCATCTTGGAGAAGCTAAACGCGCTGCCGGCCGGCACCCTCCCGGACGGCGTCGCCCCCGCGCTCGGCCCGGACGCGACCGCGCTGGGTCAGGTGTTCTGGTACACGCTCGAAGGTCGGGACTCGCAGGGCGAGCCCGCGGGGGGCTGGGATCTCGACGAGCTCCGCACTGTGCAGGATTGGTATGTCCGCCACGGGCTCTTGAGCGCCCCGGGCATCAGCGAGGTCGCCTCCATCGGCGGACACGTGAGCGAGTACCAGGTCGACGTCGATCCCGACGCGCTGCGCGCCCACGGCGTGACGCTCACCCAGGTCTTGCGCGCCGTGGAGGACAGCAACCTGGACGTCGGCGCCGGCGTCACCGAGATCAACCGGGTCGAATACCTCGTGCGCGGGCGGGGCTTCATCCAAGACATCGCCGACCTCGAGCGCGCCGTGGTAGAGGCTCGGGGCGACGGCGTCCCCATTCGCGTTCGCGACGTCGCCGACGTGGAGCGCGGACCGAGGGAACGGCGCGGGGCGATCACCGTAGGCGGCGCCGAGGCCGTGGGCGGTGTCGCCATCGTCCGCGAGGGCTACAACCCGCTGCACGCAATCCAGAACGTCCGCGACCAAATCGACGAGCTCGGCCCGGGCATGCCCGAGAAGGCCATCATCGACTGGAGCGCCACGTCCCGCGCCGAGGTCTCCGCCTTCGCCGAGGAGCGCGGGTTTCGCGCGTTTTTGTCCGAGGCCCCGGGTGACCTCGACCACGACGCCTGGACGTCGTGGATGGACGACAACCCGCGCGCGCCCTGGACCGAGCACCTCGGCCCGCTGGCGAACTGGGTGAGCGATCCCTCGGGAGAAGCGTGGCCCAGTTGGCTGAGCCGCAGCCGGCTCGAGATCGTCCCGTTTTACGACCGCAGCGGCCTCATCCACGAAACGCTCGGCACGCTGAAAGGCGCGCTGATCCAGCAAATCCTCGTCACGATCCTCGTCGTGATCGTGCTCCTCGTGCACCTTCGCAGCGCGCTCGTGATCAGCGCCATGCTTCCGTTCGCCGTGCTCCTCAGCTTCATCATGATGAAGCTGTTCGGCGTCGACGCAAACGTCGTCGCACTGGCAGGGATCGCGATCTCGATCGGGACGATCGTGGACATGGGCGTGATCGTCACCGAGAACGTCTACCGGCACCTGCGCGAAGCACCCGCCGACGAGCCGCGGCGCGAGGTCATCTTCCGCGGCACCCGCGAGGTCAGCTCCGCGATCATCACGGCCATCGCCACCACGCTGATCAGTTTCTTGCCGGTGTTCACGATGACCGGCGCCGAGGGCCGGATGTTCGGCCCCCTCGCGTACACGAAGACCTTCGTGCTGATCGCTGCGATCTTCATCGCCGTGACCATCCTCCCCGCGGCTCTGCACCTGCTGAGCGCAAACCGCCCGCGCGGCTCGATGCGGCGCTCTTTGCATATCGGGCTCGGCCTGGCGTGCGCGGCGGTGCTCACCGCCAGCGTCGTGCAGGGCTGGCCGGTCGCGGCCGGGGCGGCCGTCATCGCCCTTTGCCTCACGCTCGTCCGCCTCGCGGGTGATGGCGCCGCCGCGGTAGGCCCGCCGCGCGTCCAGGCAGCCGCAAGGCGCGCCGCAGGCCTCGTGGGCGGCGCCGCCGGGCTGTTTGCCCGCCAACCGTGGCTGTTGTCCGCCGCCGCGGCGGCCGTCGTCGGCTGGATTCTGGCCGGCGTCTGGGAACCGCTCGGCCCCGAGCCGGGCCACGCCGGTAACGCGCTGTTCGTGGGGCTCGTCGTCGGCGGAATTCTCGGCGCGCTGACCGCGTTCCGCCGCGCCTACGTGCCGCTTTTGCGATGGTCGCTCCGCAACAAGGCCGCGGCGCTCAGCCTGCCGATCGCGCTCGTGCTCGCCGGGCCAACGATCTGGCTCGGCTTCGACCGGGTCTTCGGCTTCGTCCCCGCCGCCGCGGAAGGCGTGGGCCTGAGCGACGACGGCGTCCGCGAAAGCCGCCCGTACAGCGCCCTTCGCAACGCGTTCCCAGGGCTCGGCCGGGAATTCATGCCCCCGTTCGACGAGGGTTCGTTTTTGTGGATGCCCACGCTCTCCTATCACGGTTCGATCGGCGAGGCACTCGAGATCCTCCGCTACCAAGATCTGGCGATCGAGAGCGTCCCGGAGGTCGCCGGCGTCTACGGCAAGATCGGCCGGGCGGAGACGGCGCTCGATCCCGCGCCGGTGGGAATGCTCGAATCGGTCATCCATTACAAGAGCGAATACAAGACGGACGACGCCGGCCGGCGCCTCTCTTTCGCTTACGACGCGTCGAGCGGCGAGTTTTCGCGCGACGAAGACGGCGAGCTCATCCCGGACGACGGAGGTCGCGCCTATCGCCAGTGGCGCGATCACATCAATACCCCCGACGACATTTGGGAGGAGATCGTCGCCGCCGCCGAGATGCCGGGCGTCACCTCGGCCCCGCAACTTCAGCCCATCGAGACGCGGCTCACGATGCTGCAAACCGGCATGCGCGCGCCCATGGGGGTCAAGGTGCGCGGCCCGGACCTCGAGACGCTCGAGTCGGTGGTGGCCGACATGGAGCGCGCCCTCGAGGACGTCCACGCGATCCGAAACGAGACGCTTTCCGCAGACCAAGTCGTCGGCAAGCCCTACCTCGAGATCGCACCCGATCGCGACGAGATCGCTCGGCACGGCCTGAGCATGGCGCAGGTCCAGCGCGTCGTCAGCGCCGCCGTCGGCGGGGCGCGGGTGACGACCACCGTCGAGGGACGCGAGCGCTACCCGGTGAGGGTCCGCTACCAGCGCGAGCGGCGGCAAGACGTCAAGGACATGAGCGAGATCCTCGTCGAGACCCCCGCCGGAGCCCACATCCCGCTCGGCCAGATCGCCGACATCGAATACCGGCGCGGGCCCCAGATGATCCGCAGCGAGGACACGTTCCTCACCGCCTTCATCACGTTTGGCGCGCAGCCGGGCTGGGCGGAGGTCGACGCCGTCGAGGAGGCGCGCGATCACCTGCGCGGGCTCGTCGCCACCGGTGAGCTCGACATTCCGGAAGGGGTGAGCTACCAGTTCGCCGGCGACTACGAGCAGCAAGAGCGCGCCGCCCGCACGCTGATGGTGGTCCTCCCCGTCGCGCTCGTCGTGATCTTCCTGATCTTGTTTCTGCAATTTCGATCGGTGGTGACCACCGGGATCGTGTTTTCCAGCATCGCCGTGGCGTGGGCGGGCGGGTTCGTCATGCTCCACCTGTACGGCCAGTCCTGGTTCGCCGACGTCTCGCTGCTCGGGGAAAACCTCCGCGATCTGTTCAACCTCGGCGCCGTGAACCTGTCGGTCGCGGTGTGGGTTGGATTTTTGGCTCTGTTCGGCATCGCCGTCGACAACGGGGTGGTGGTGACCACCTACATGGATCAGACGTTTTCGCGCGAGCAGCCCGCATCCCGGGACGCCATTCACGAGGCCGTGATCCAGGCCGGCGAGCGCCGCCTGCGCCCGTGCCTGCTCACCACCGGCACCACGCTCATCGCCCTCCTCCCCGTGCTCACCTCGACCGGCCGGGGCAGCGACATCATGATCCCCATGGCCATCCCCAGCGTGGGCGGCATGGCCTTCGTGCTCCTCACGCTCATCACGGTGCCGGTCCTCTACGCGCTCGCGCGCGAGCGCCGGTGGATCGGGCATGAGGACGGGTCTTGAAACCCGCTTTCGGAGCCGCCATCATGCCCTGCGATGCAACCGCGGACAGCCGGGTCCGTCGCCCTGGGGTGCGGGCTGCTGGCGGCGGCGCCCGCCGTCGCCGCTTCCGCCCCCGAGGTGATGGGATATCTCCCGCACTGGGAGCGCGGTGCGGAGATCCGCTGGGACGTCGTCGATACGGTGGCCTACTTCGACGTGGGGGTCGCGCGCGACGGTAGCCTCGGTGACGCCGCCGGCTGGCCAGGCGATCCCGACGTCGCGGCGCTCGTGGCGGAGGCCGAGCGCGAAGGCGGGCGCGTCGTGCTCACGGCGACGAAGTTCGAAGCCGCCACCGACGACGGCATCGCCGCGCTCGTGACAAGCGCCGAGGCCACGGCGCGGTTTACCGACGAAGCGCTGTCGCTCGTGGAAGCCGGCGGCGGCCACGGCCTCAACATCGACTTCGAGTTCGTGGACGCAGACGATCGCGACGAGTTCACGGCCTTCGTCGCCGAGGTCGCCGCCGGGTTTCACGCCGCAGACCCCGACTACCACGTGTCGGTGGCCGTCCCCGCGCTGAATACCGGCGACGCCTACGACGCCGCGGGCCTGCTCGCCTCGGCCGACGCCCTGTTCATCATGGGCTACGACTACCACTACCGGGGCGGCAATCCGGGGCCGGTCGCTCCGCTCGCCAGCGGAACGCTGTGGCCCGTCGAGGATTTCAACCTCGAGGCGACGCTCGACCTATACACCGCGCCGGTCGACCCGGCCGATCGCCATCGCCTCATCCTCGGGCTCCCGCTTTACGGCTACGATTGGCCCGCGAATTCCGGCGAACCGCTGGCCACGGCCACCGGCGAGGCGGAGTCGGTGTTTTATCGAGACTGGCAAGACGGCGTCGAGCCGGGCGACCTCCGCTGGGACGACGAGGCGCAAGCGCCGTGGCGCGTGTACGAAGACGACGGTGGCTACCGGCAGGTTTGGGCGGAAAACGAACAGAGCATTCAGGCGAAGCTCGAGCTCGCCGCGGACTATGGGGTGGGCGCGGGTTTTTGGGCGCTGGGTTACGCCGGGGGCGACACCGCGCTTTGGGATCGAGTCGCCGACCACACGGGCGGGGCGCCTCCCCCGGATGAGGGGCGCGACGCGGGCGCGACGGTGCCAGACGCGGAGGCGGACGCGGACGCCGGCGCCGGCGCCGGCGCCGAGGTCGGCGGTGCGGGATGTCACGCGGCCCGCGGAGCGCCCGTCGCCGGCGGGGCGCTCGCGCTCATCGCGGCGCTCCTCATCACGAGCCGAGGGCGACGACCGTCCAGCCCGTGAACTGGGGTGGCCCCGCCAAGACACCGGTGAGCTTGCCCTGCGCGTGCGCCTTGCGGAACGCGTCGCTGTTTTTCCACGCATCGAAGGCGGTTTGATCGCGCCAAACCGAGTGTGAAAGGTAGAGCTGCGTTCCGTCGTCAGCGACGTCACCCTTGAGGAGGCGGAAGCTCTCGAACCCATCGACCTCGTCGAGATAGGACTCTCGCTCTCGCCAGGCGCGCTCGAACTCCTCGCAGTGATCCGGATTTACGCGGAATTGGTTCATCGCGAAAAATTTGGCTGTCATCGCGCCAAGCCTAATCAAGGACCCGGCGCGCGTCTACCGCGCGAACGGCGCGCGGCCAAAAATCTGACGCCAGCCGCAAAATTGGCGCGCTGCGCACCGATCGCTCCGGACGCGCCCGGACACGGACTGGGCGCGCCGCGCGATAGGCAGGCCCTTTATCCGGCCATCCCCTGGCCCGCGGTGGCCTAATCCGAGCTATCCTCCGACGCGGTCGCTCGGCGGCCGAGCGACGACGCCTCGTCTAGACTCGAAAGGGCTGAAGTAGCCGCATGCATCCTACCGCCCCAGAGCTCGAACTCGTTCCGACCGGATTAACGGCCGTCGGAGGCGTGCCGTGGGGCACTCACATGTGCCATATCTACGACAAGACCGACGACGCGCTCGACGTCCTCGTGCCGTACTTCAAGGCAGGCCTCGAGGCCGGAGACCGATGCATTTGGGTGGTGCGCGAGCCCGTCACCCCCGAGGCGGCCCGGAGCGCGCTCGCGAGCGTCGTTCCCACCCTCGCCGAGCGCGAGCAGGCGGGCCAGATCACCATCGCGGCCGAGCGCGCGCTTTACGGGAGCATCGAGACGAACCTGCGATTCGACGTCCTCACCAGGTGGCTCGACTTCGAGGAGGAGGCGCGCACGCGGGGCTATGCCGGCCTGCGGACCAGCGGCGACGCCAGTCGACTGTGCCGACAAAAGTGGTCGGAGCTCATGGCCTACGAGGCAGAAGTGCACGCTCGGTTTCGTTCGCGCCGAGTCGTCGCCCTTTGCAGCTATTCGCGCCAGACCTGCACCGCCGCCGAACTCGTTGAAATCTTGGCCCGGCACGGGATCGCCGTCGTCCAATCTGGACAGTGCGTCGAGATCGCGAACAGCGCGACGCAGCTCGTCGACGCTCTCGCCGGCAGGGAGGACGTGGCCGCGCGCGAGCCGCGTCGCGACTCGCGCGGCGGCTACAGGCGGGATCGCGGCGCGGCCGGCCCGCCCCCGCCGCGTTTCGGCCCGCGGCGAGCCCGCCGTGACTCCACCCGCCGCTGGTTCGCCCAGCTTCAGCGCATCGCGCTGTCGCTCTCGGAGGTCCGCACTCTCGGCGAAATTCAGCGCGTCGTGCGTCAGGACGTGAGGCAGGTGCTCGGCGATCCGGAGATCGTCGTCGCCATCCCGTCTGCCGACGAGGGCCTGCTCGTTCCGGTGGCGCGGACCAGCGATGCGCTTACCACCGGGGAGCCGCTGTCAATGGACGATGCTCATCCCGTGACCGAGGCGTTTCGCCGGGGCCCGATTTGGCAAGTCGATCAGGCGGAGCTCGCGGGCTGGCGCCCGAGCGCGGCGCGGGTGAATGCGCTCGCGGCGCTCCCGCTGCGCCTGTCCGGCCAGCTCCTCGGCGCCGTCGCGTTCGCCTACCGCGACCACTGCTTCTTCGACTCCGGCATGCGCGCCCTGATTTGGGACATCACCTACCATGTCGCTCTCACGGTCGAACGAGCGCGCGCTTACGAAGACGCGGAGAGGGAGCGGCGGCGCGCCGAGCGGGCGAGCGAGTCGAAAGACGCCTTCCTCGCCATGCTCGGCCACGAGCTGCGCAACCCGCTCGCGGCAATCAAGAACGCCTCCGAGGTGCTCAAGATCAGCGACACCCGGCCGAAGCTCGAGCGGGCGCAAGCCGTCATCGAGCGGCAGACAGCCCACATGACCGAGCTCATCGACGGCCTCTTGGACATCTCGCGCATCGTGCGCGGCAAGGTGTCGCTCAGCGCGGAGCCGATTGAGGCATGTGAGATCATCCGCGAGGCGCTCGAAGGGCGAGCCGTTCAGGTCGAAGCTCGAAGCTTGCACGTGTGCACGGAGCTGCCGACCTCCGGGCTGTGGATCCGCGGCGATCGCGTGCGCATGACACAAATCATCGACAACCTCTTGGCCAACGCGATCGACTTCACGCCGAGCGGCGGCACCATCTCCGTCTCGGCGACCGCCGAAGCAGAGATGATGCGGTTCGAGGTCAGCGACACGGGCGCGGGCATCGAAAGTGATCTGCTCCCGCACATGTTCGAGCCCTTTCAGCAGGCCAACCGCGAGCTCGCCCGCAGGACCGGAGGCCTCGGTCTCGGGCTCGCCGTGGTCAAGGGGCTCGTCGAGCTGCACGGCGGTACGGTGGAAGGCCGTAGCGAAGGCCGGGGCGCCGGGGCGACCTTCGTCGTGCGGATACCGCTTTGCGAGCCAGCCCCCGAAGCGGAAGCCGAGAGACATCGCGAGCCGACCATCCCGCGCCGCGTGCTCATCGTCGAGGACCACTCCGACGCCGCGCAGGTCCTTTGCGACATGCTTCACGCTGCAGGCCACCAGGCGTCGGTCGCCCGCGACGGCGAGAGCGCGATCGCCGAGACGCGCAAACTCGACCCCGACGTGGTCGTCTGCGACATCGACCTGCCGGGCGCGCTGAGCGGCCACGACGTCGCCCGCGCGATTCGCGCGCAGGCTCGCGACGCGCGCCCGTTCCTCGTGGCGCTCAGCGGATACGGGCAACCCGACGACGTCCGTCACGCGAAAGAGGCGGGCTTCGAGTCGCACCTCACCAAGCCCGTGGACCTCGATGCGCTGAGCAGCGCCCTCGCCGCCGCGAGCGCGGCGAGCGCCGGGCCTCGCGAACAAGGAGGACGCAGTTGACCTCGATCGCGACAGTCACCGTAAGCCCTGCCTTGGACAAGAGCTCCTCCGTGGAGCAGGTGTTCGCCGAGCACAAGCTGCGCTGCAGCGAGCCGGCGTACGAGCCCGGAGGCGGGGGCCTGAATGTGAGCCGCGCGATCGCCAACCTGGACGGCGAGTCGCTCGCGCTGTGGACCTGCGGCGGCCCCACCGGTGAGCTCCTGCGCGAGTTCGTCGACGAGCGCGGCCTGCGACACGAGGCGATTCCAGTCTCCGGGATGACGCGCGAAAACCTGGCTATCTACGAGCGGACCAGCGGCTATCAGTACCGCTTCGGAATGCCGGGCGCGCCCATGACGGAGCGCGAGGCACGGGAGGTCTGCGCTCGGGTCGCCGCGCTCGACCCGGCACCCGATTACCTCGTGCTGAGCGGCAGCCTCCCCCCCGGCGCCGGCGACGACCTCTACGCCCGGCTCGCCGAACGCGCGCCTTCGCACACGCGGATCATTTTAGACACGAGCGGACCACCGCTGCATTACGCGCTGGATCAGGGCGTGTTCTTGGTCAAACCGAACGTCCGCGAGCTCGAGCATATGGAAAAGCGCAGCTTCGACAACGAACGAGACATGGTCGAGGCGGTCCAGCGCTGCGTCCGCGCCGGGCGAGCAGAGGTGGTGGTGACATCGCTCGGCGCGGGCGGCGCGCTCTTGGTCACCGGCCAGCAGGTCGCGCACATCCGGTCGCCGACCGTCCCGATCCGCAGCAAGGTCGGCGCCGGCGACAGCATGGTCGCCGGAATCACGGTGAGCCTGGCCCGCGGCCTTCCGATCGCCGACGCGGCCCGTTACGGCGTCGCAGCGGGCGCGGCCGCCGTGATGACGGCCGGCAGCGAGCTGTGCCGAAAGCAAGACACCGACGCGCTATTCGAAGAGATGAACGAGACCGCCGCAAAGCGGGAACAGCGGTCCAGCTAGGCGTCCTTTGGGACGTAAGCGGCGTAGACCACGCCGCTTCCCTCGATGTGAACGCGCGGGGCCGACGCGGCGATGAGGGCCGCGCGGCCGCCCGACAAAGACAGGCTCTCGCCGCCGTCTGGGTCGCGAATCGTCACTTGGCCCTCCGCGCAGATCGCGAGCGAAGCCGAGCTTAGCCCGGACAGGACGCAATCGCGCCCGCCCCGCGCCGACACGCGGGCCAGCTCGAACTCCTCCGCGGGCGTTTGATAGACAGACACGCCGGGCCCCGTAGGCTGCGCCCGCACGATACGGGGCGGCGCCGGCGCCGGATCGACGACCGCGTCGAGCTCGGCGGTGGCGACGGGCTTCGTGGTGAGGCCCCCGCGCAAAACGTTATCCGAGCTCGCCATGACCTCCACCGCCGTGCCCCGAAGATACGAGTGAAGCTGGCGGGGCGGTAGGAACAGGCCGTCCCCGGGAGAGAGCTCGACGAAATTCAGATAAAGCGGTGCGAGCGCGCCGAGATCCCGCGGGTGGCGAGCCAAAAGCTCGGCCACCACGCTCGCCTCCTGGCTCGCCGAGCGCGCCGCTCCGCGCGCGACCTGATCGAGGATCGCTCGGCTCCGGCGCTCCTCGATGCGCAAGAGCGCAGAGAAAAACGCGCTCACCTCGCCCGTCTTTGCGAGCGCGCTCACCTCGGGCTGGAGCTCATCTACGTTCATGTCCTCGAACGCCGCCACGATGTCGGGCGGCGTCCGAAATCCGGCCAGCGCCGCAAACGGAGACAGCGCCACGACGAGCTCCGGCTTGTGCCGGGCATCCCGATAGCACCGCTCCGGGGCGTCGCGAGGAACGCCGGCCGCTTCCTCGCGGCGAAAGCCCGCGCGGGCCTGATCCCGATCGGGATGACATTGAATCGACAGCGGCTTCTCCGCGGCGATGAGCTTTAGCAAAAACGGAAGTTCGTGGCCGAGCCGCGCGTTTGCGCGTCCGCCGACCTGGTCCGCGTCCGCGCCGGCCAGAAGCTCCGCCAGCGGCACCGTGCCCGCCGGCGTGTACACCCGCGACGGCGCCGCCGGATGAGTCCCGAGCCACATCTCCGCCCACGGCTCTCGGTTCGGGTTGTCCGCGCCGAGGAGCGCGGGCAGCGCCGTGGGAGATCCCCAATCGTAGCGGCGAATTGGGGCCTCGAGTCGGTAAAGTGAGCCCGCCATGGGTGCGAGCCTACTCGATGTGGGCGCCGGGACCATCCCAGCCGTGCGCGACGACGCGGGTGAACGCGTCCATATCGACGTTGCGGCCGGAGGCCACCACGACCACCCGGTCGCCTAGCTCGCTCATCCGTCCCGACATGAGCGCGGCGATCCCCACCGCCGCCGCCCCCTCGAGCACGCGCCGCTCCTCGCGATACGCGTAGCGCATGGCGGCCGCGATTTCGGCCTCCGAGACCAGGACCACGTCCGCGACGAACGCCTGGACCATGCTCAGCGTGAATCGATTGTCGTTGCCTATCCCGCCGCCGAGGCTGTCCGCGAGCGACCGCTGTTCGATCACATCCACCGGCCGACCCGCCCGGAGGCTCGCCGCCATCGCCGCCCCCCGCTCCATCGATACGCCGATGACGCGCGCGCCCGGCGCCGCCGTGGCCACGGCGAGGCCGATCCCCGCGGCCAGCCCTCCGCCCGACAGGGGCACCAACACCGTATCCACGCCGGGCTCGTCTTCGGCGATCTCGAGCCCGATGGTGCCCTGCCCGGCGATGACGCCTCTGTGATCGAACGGCGGGATCTCCGAGAGCCCTTGTTCGGCGACCAGCCGATCGACCTCGAGCTGCGCGTCGTCTTGGCTCGCCCCCGCGATGCGCACGTCGGCGCCTAGCTCGCGAAGGGCGTCCACCTTGTTTTGGGGAACGAGCTCAGAGATGCAGACCACGGCCTGTGCCCCGGCCTCGCGCGCCGCATGCGCGAGCGCGCGCCCGTGGTTCCCGGTCGAAGCGGCGACCACACCGCGCCGCCTCGCGTCATCGCTGAGCGCCGCGAGCGCGCTCACCGCACCGCGCAGCTTGAACGAGCCCGTGGCCTGCTCACACTCGAGCTTGAGCGAGACGGCTCGGCCCGTGTGCGCCGACAGCCGCGGCGAAACCTCGAGTGGGGTGCGGCGCGCGCGGCCTCGCAAGCGGTGACGCGCCGCGAAAACGTCTCGCATCGTGACGAGACCACTGCCCGTCGCACTCATCACGGCGACCATCCGTATCCCGACGCCGCCCTGTCAAGGCGAAGCGGCACAGGTGCGCACACGTAGGGCGACGAGCGACACAGCACGCAGAACCCGGGGAGCATCATCGCTAGTACGAATGCTAAGCTGTGCGTTGGGCGCGGATCGCCGCGTCGCGCCTTTGCGTGTGACCTGGTTGCACGAGCGAAGTCGGACTCATGGTTATGCCTCTAAACAGCTTTTTCCGCGCCGCCGGCCGCGCGCCCGCGGCACTCGCGGTCTCGTCGCTTGCCGCCGTCGCCGCTCCCTCGATCGCCGCCGCCGATCTGGACGTCGATCCCGAAGACGACATCGCGTTTTCCGACACCGCGGTCAATGACAGCAACGACGAGAGCCTCGTTATCACAAACGACGGCAACTCCTCCGCCGCGGATCTAGAGATCTCGGTGTTCACGGAGGGACCCGACGCGGACGCCTTCGACGTGGAGCTCCAGGGCTGCTCCGAGTCGGGGTGCGTGCTCGAGCCGGCGGACGACGTCACCGCCGTGGTGTCGTTTTCGCCCGAGGAGACGGGCGCGCACAGCGCCGAGCTGGTCATCGAGCACGACGACCCCGACTTCGAAGACGACGTCGTCATCGCGCTGTCCGGCCGAGGGGCGCAGCCCGAGATCGAGCTTTTGTCGGAGGACTCGATGAACTTCGGCGACGTCAGGCTCGGCTCGTCGTCCGATCCCGCCGACGTCGAGATCCGAAACGCCGGCAGCATCGATCTGGAAATCGAGTCGGCGACCCTCGGCGGCGACCATGCCGACGACTTCGCGATCTCCTCGCTGCCCAGCCAAGGCGAGCCGCCGTTTTCCCTCGGCGATGGCGAAGAGGCGCGCTGGGAGCTCGTCTGCGAGCCCACCCAGCGCGGCGACCGCAGCGCGGTGTTCACCATCGACAGCAACGACCCCGACGAGCCCTCGCTCGTGGTCATCCTCAGCTGTCACGGCACCGAAGCCGAGCTCGTGGCCGACCCGACGCCGATCAGCTTCGAGCCCACCCGCGTGGGCCAAACCGCCACCGAGGCCGTCGAGCTCAAAAACGAGGGGAACATCGATTTGACCGTCACCTCGTTATCGCCCAGTGACGACGAATTCGAAGTCATAGACGCTCCGGACTCCCTCGTCATCCCCGCCGGCGACAGCGAAACGATCGAGATCGAGTTCACCCCGGACGAAAGCGGCGAGATCGACGGCAAGCTCACGGCGCTCGTCGACGAAGTCGACGACCCGGTGGAGTTTGCGATCGAAGCCGAGGGGATCGTGGGCGAGTTCGACCTGTCGGACCAGAGCGTCGACTTCGGCGAGGTTCGGGTCGATCAAGATCCAGAGGTCCGGACGGTCACCCTCACCAACACGGGCGCCGCCGAGTTCGAGGTGCAGGCGCCCTCGATCCAGGACGGCGGAGGCGCGTTTAGCGCGTTCGACCCCGAGGACTCGCTGCCGCGCACCCTCGACCCCGATGGCGACAGCGTGGATATCGAGATTCACGCCCACCCCACGGACGTTGGGTCGGTAAGCGGCGCTGTGGTGCTCGAGACCGATATCGAGGGGTCTACGTCGCTTTCGATCGACGTGACCGCAAACGGCATCGCGCCGAACCTCGCCGTTTCCCCACAAACCGTCGATTTCGGCGCGCATGACGTGCTCGCGAGCCCGGCGTATCGAACGGTGACCGTGGAAAACCCCGCGGGTGCGAGCGCGGACCTCGAGGTCGAAGGCGCTGCGCTCGCGGGCCCGGGCGCGGACGTCTACTTCATTGACGACGGCGGAGGCATCCCCACCGGGGGTGGCGACCCGCTCGTCCTTTCCCCTGACGAGAGCACCGACCTCCTGATCGGCTATGAGCCGACGGTCGCGTCCGCCGGCGAGCCGCAGGCGGCGCTCGTGATCACGACCGACCTGCAAGACGCCGAGATCCCGCTGTTCGGCCGCGGCATCGACCGCGAGATCGTCGTCGCCCCGCAGAGCGTCTCGTTTCCCGAGACGCGGCGAAACCCCGAAGCGCCGCCCACCAAGACCGTGGAAATCGAAAATCACGGCGAGGCGGCGCTCACGCTCACGGCGGCGGTGGTGGGCGGCCCGGCTCCGGACGCCTTCCAGATCGATGATCAGAGTCTCCCCGCCACCCTCGCGAATCAGCAGTCGCTCACACTCGAAATCACCTTCGATCCGGCCGTGGCGAGCTCCGCCCCCCTGCAGGCCGATCTCCTCCTCGAAAGCGACGACCGCGCGGTGCTCGTCCCGCTCTCCGGGCTGGCCGTCGTTCCGAACCTGTCGCTCACGCCGGGCCGGGTAGACTTCGGAAGGACGGGCGTCGATGTGCCCGTGACTCTCGAGGGGGCCGTGACGATCCAAAATCGCGACGACGAGGACACCCTCGTGGTCGAGGACGTCCGGTTGGACGGGGACGACGAAGCGTTCGAGCTTTCGGGCTGGGACGGACAGGCCGAGATCGATCCCTCGGAGTCGCTCGAGCTCGACGCGGTGTTCACGGCATCGGATGAGGGCGTCTCCCAGGCGTACGTGGAAGTGTATCTCGAGGGTGATCCGGTGCGGGTCGCGGTCTCCGAGCTCCGCGGGGAGGCGAGCGCGTTTCGGGCCCGAGGCGGCGGGTGCCACGCGGCCACCGGCGCAGGCGCGGCCGGTGCAGGCTGGCTCCTGCTCGCCGCCGCGGTGGTCGCGGCCTGGCGGAGGAAAACGTCCACCGCGGCGTGCCGTCGCGCGAGCGCGTAGGTTTTCCGCGGGCCCGTCCCGCAACGCCGCCAACGCGCCTTGAAGCGCACGTGGCCGGGCGGTAGCCTACTTTGGCGCGGCCGCCGCCGCCTGGCGGCCGGGGAGGAATGCCCGAATGAGCGAATCGTTAAATGCGTGCCTCGCCCTCGCCTCCATGATCCGCGATCACGGAGCGCCCACCCCCGATGAAGTCAAATTCGTGGCCCACGCCGCCATCGAGCTGGGGCTCGAAAACGACGACAACCAGCGCGTGCAAGAGACCCTGCGCGACGGCGGCGATTTCGGCTCCTGTCTGCCCGAGATCAAAAGCCGAGCCATGCGGCTGTTTACGTTCCGCCGCATGGTGAGCGCGGTGCTCCTCGACCAGCACATCGACGACAGCCAGCACTCGTACATCAAGCGCACCGCCGAGGCGTTCGGGTTCGACGACGGCGTGGTGGAAGAGTACCTCGCGTGGATGCGCGAGGGCCTCGAATGGGAGGCGCGCGGGGCCGAGATCGTAAAGCGCCTGTGACAGCCATGCCGCGTTCGCGCGCGAGCCCGTAAGGGGCGGCGGTACTCCATGACAGCGCCAGCACCGATAAGGGTCGAGCGGCGAGGTAACGTCGCCACGGTCATCCTCTCGCGCCCGGAGGTGCGAAACGCCGTGGATCGCCGCACCGCAGAGGCGCTCGCGGACGCGTTTCGCGACTTCGAAGCCGACGACCAGGCGCGCGTGGCCGTGCTCACCGGCGAAGGCGGGCATTTCTGCGCCGGCGCAGACCTTCACGCGCTCGCGCGCGGCCAGGGAAACCGCGTGTCGGACGACGGCGACGGCCCGCTAGGCCCCACACGGATGCAGCTTTCCAAGCCGGTGATCGCCGCCGTATCGGGCTACGCCGTGGCCGGCGGGCTCGAGCTCGCGCTTTGGTGCGACCTTCGCATCGTCGAGGAAGACGCCGTGCTTGGCGTATTTTGCCGCCGGTTTGGCGTTCCGCTGATAGACGGCGGCACCGTGCGGTTGCCGCGCATCGTGGGGCTCGGTCGCGCGCTGGACCTCATCCTCACGGGCAGGCCGGTCTACGCCGAGGAGGCGCGCACCATCGGCCTCGCCACCCGCGTGGTCGAAAGCGGGAGCTCGCGCGGCGAGGCCGAGGCGCTCGCCGACGAGCTGGCTCGGTTTCCGCAGGCCGCCCTGCGCGGCGATCGCGCCTCC
Source organism: Nannocystineae bacterium (assembly GCA_007133195.1). Classification (GTDB taxonomy): domain Bacteria; phylum Myxococcota_A; class Polyangia; order Haliangiales; family Haliangiaceae; genus SLNH01. The sequence goes on from SLNH01000173.1 coordinate 29,496, forward strand.
GCTTATGAACAAGCGGAGCTCGACATCGAAGCGGCGCTCAAAAACGAGCTGCGTCACGGTCGCCCAGCGCTCGCCGAGGCTGGCCAGGGAGCGCGCCGATTCGCGAGCGGCGCCGGCAGAGGGGGAGACTTCAGCGGCGAATGAACGGTCCTGGCGGACACCGCGTGATGCCCCCGCGCACAGACGCCTCCCGCGCCGCCCCGCCGCGGGCGTGGGCGCGCCGCAGCCGCTGGCGGGTGGCCGTCATCGCGGCCACGCTCGGCGTTTTCGCCGCCTCCGGGTGCGCGTGGCACCCGGGCTCATCTACCGGCCCCGAGAAGATCGAGGGCACGTGCGAGGGCGCCTGCAGCCACTACGTGGATTGCCGCGGGTCGGGCGACGCCGAGATCTACAGCGCCTGCGTGCGCGAGTGCCAGGTGATCTTCGTCGAGGACGGCGAGGCAGACGCCGTGTCGCTCGGCCTGTTCGAGCAGCTCGAGTGCGAGGACGCGATCGGCTTTATCGAGGGAGAGGGCGGCCGCCCGCCCGGGTCCTCGCCGCCGGACCTCGCCCCCCGCAAACCCGCGCGGTGAAGCCGGCGGTGCCATCGCCCCGGGAACGGGCTATACCCGGACCCGGGGCGGATGCTCACCTCCCGCGGCCCGCTCAGCAGGGCGGCGTGCTGTTGAAGCCGTCGGCGTTGTGAACCGTCGCGCAGTCCCAGCTCACGGTCGGATCACCCCGAAGGTGGATTCCGTCGTCCGCGCTGTTGTCGACCGTCAGGTTGTGAAGCGTCTGCACCCGGGACCCGTGCAGGGTGAGGTTCGCCGGGCCGCCGCGCCGCCCGCGCCGCCAATTGCCCCCGCCGCCGTCTCGAATCTCGACGTGCTCGATGCTGTTTTGGCCGCTGTTCGTCCCGCCGTAGCGAAGCCCCCGCCAGTACCCCGGGATCGCCTCGTCGCCGCGGAAGATCACGGGCGCGTCCGCCGCCCCCGACAGCGCCATGCTCGCGCTGCCGCGGACCTGAAGGCCCCGGTCTTGGCCGAAAATGAGCTCGTTACTCATGATCGTAAGGTGGTTGTCTTCGACATCGGGGCTGGTGTCGAAGTAAAGCGGGACGTTGAAGCTGTCCCACGTGCCGCCGTCCGACACGTCTCCGCTCTCGATACGGATGTAGTCCTCGTCGTTGCCCGAGTAGCTCGTGTCGCCAGGGAGCAGGGCCACCGAGTTCGCGTTCGTGCGAACTGGGTACTCGTTTCCGGTAATGACGTTGTTCCCGGACATGGTCAGGGCTTCGGGCGTGCCGTGGAGCCACAGGCCCGCCGCCCCGCCGTGCTGAAGGACGATGTCTTCAATCTCGAGCCGCGCGCCGTGGACGGTCAGGTTGGCGGGGCCGCCGCGGCGACCGCGACGCCAATGGCCGCTGCCGGCGTACTCGATGATCACGTTGCGGAGCACGTTGTGCGTGCTGTTCGTGCCGCCGTAGCGGATGCCGCGCCAATAGCCGGGGATGGGCTCCTCGGCCGAGAAGATGATTTCCTGGCCCGGCGTACCCTCGGCGCGAAGTCGGCCGTCGCTGCGGACCTGGATGCCGGCTCCGTCCTCGAAGACGAAGGTGCTGCCGGGCTCGATCACGACCTGCGCCTCGACGTCGATCGTGCTCGTGACGCGAAAGCAATCGGGGCCGATGGTGGTCTCCTCGTCGAGGTCGTCGCTGAGCTCCGCCATACCGCGATCGCAACGCCTTGCCACTTCGTCGGTGAGATCGACCGGCGAGCCCGTGCCTGCGCGGACGGCACCGTCGTCACGATCCGCTGGAGGCGCACCTCCCGCTTCATCGGCGGGGACCCGATCGCGATCGGCGTGGTGATCGCCCCGGTGATCCCGCTCGCCAGGTGCCCCCCGGTGGTCGCGATCACGGTCGCTGACGTGCCGCGAATCGGTGGGTCTCGTCCGCTCCTCGACGATGCACGAGGCACCAGCGATCAGCGTCATACACACACCTACAAGACAAATTCTCATAAAAATCCTCAATTTTTTCCTGTAGCTACGGAATAAGAGCCCCCGTATTGGAGGCAAGGGCACTCACAAAGTCAACCCATTTTGTTTACGCGGCGCAACCCCCGCACATTCCCCATCCCGCCGGCGCGCAGTGCCGTGCCGTCGACGTCCCGGCAAGCCGCCCAGCCTACAGGATTGGCACGGGAAGATCAGCGGCACCCGACAGTCGTCGCGACCCCGCCGGCCGACCGGGCCGGCCGACCGGGCCGGGCGGGCCAGCCCCGAGGGCGGCGCCGTCTGGAGGATCATCGCAACTTGGCGCCGCTGTGGCGATCCCGTCAAGACGATCCAGACTGATGGCGCGATGACCTGGCTCGCGCGCCGCGCGTCTGTCAAAACCGGCGCATGAGGAAATGGCTCCGCATTTTGATTGCCTCGGTCTTTCTATCGACGACGGTAGCCACGAGCGCCGGTTGCTACGGCTCGTTCCAGCTCACGCAAGGGCTCCACGAGTGGAACGGCCAAGTCACGGACAATCGCTTCATCAACTGGCTCCTGTTTCTCGGTCTCGTGATCGTGCCGGTCTACGAGATCTCCCTGCTCGTGGACGGCCTGTTTTTCAACAGCATCGAGTTTTGGACCGGTGACAATCCCGCGGGCGGTGGCCTGTCCATCGAGCGGAACACCGACGGCACCCTCACGGCGACGCTCGAGGGCCGCGCGGTCGACCTAAAGCCCGGTCCCGAGGGCGCCATCGACCTTTACGAGGACGGCGAACGCGTGGGCCGCGCCCTCAGGCAGGACGACGGTTCGCTCGTCCTCCTCGATTCAGACGGAGAGATCTTGCGCCACATCGACGCCGAGGCGGTCGAGGCGCGCCGGGCACAGATGGATCGCTAGCCGCTCTTCGGCCGCGCGCGCGGGCCCGACGGATCACCAGGTGATCACCGAGGTGCCCGCCGCGCAGCCCCGCTCGGCTCACACTGGCGCTGGCGGCGCCGAAGGCGCTGCCTCATCGTGAGCGTTTGCCACCCGGTCGCGCGCCTCCCACCAAGCGGCCATCGTAGGCCACAGCCGCTCCTTTGCCTTGCGCGAGATGACCGCCCCCACGTGACCGCCGGCCAGACGGAGGTGCTCCGTGTCCGGCGACGAGACGCAATCGACGAGGGGCGCGGCGCTCGGCGAAGGGACGATGTGATCGTGCTCGAAGCTCACCACCAAGGTCGGGCAGGTGATGGCGCCGAGCCGAACCACGTTCCCGGACAGCGCAAACGCACCGCGCATGAGCGCGTTTTCCCTGTAAAGCTCACGGATGTAGCGCCGGTAGCACTCGCCGGGGAACGAGATGTTGTCGTTTAGCCACCTTTCGAGGGCGAAAAACCCGTCCAAAAACTCGTCGTCCCACGCGCGATCGACCACCCCGACGAACTTCGCGACCTGTAGCGTCGGCCGCAGCATTTGAAACGACGCTTGCATGAGCGCCCAGGGCACATTGCCACACGCATCTACCAAGGCATCGAGATCGAAGGTGTCGGTGCGCGTCCACCGCGCTAGCATCCCCTCGTCCGAGAAGTCGATGGGCGCGGCGAGGGCGGTGAGGGAGGCCACCCGCTCCGGCCGCGCGGCCGTGTAGATGGTGGCCAGCGTGCCCCCGAGGCAGTAGCCGAGCAGATGGACCTGGCGCCGCTCGGAACGCGCCGCCACCTTGCGCACGGCGCGGCCTAGGTAGCGGTCGCAGATGTCGTCGAACTCGAGGTAGCGATCCTCGTCGCCGGGGCTGCCCCAATCGATGATATAGACATCGTGCCCTCGCTCCACGAGGAACCCCGCGAAGCTTCGGCCGGGCTGAAGGTCGAGCACGTAATGGCGGTTTATCAGCGACGGGACGAGGAGGATCGGCGTGGCGTAGGTGAGCCCCTCGGCGCGCGGGCGATAGCGGAGGAGGCTCCACTTGTTTTCGCGATGGATGACGTCCGCCGGCGTCTGGCCGACCTTGGGCGCGCCGCGGAGCCAGGCTCGAACCAGATTGCGGATTCCCCGCCCCGGCCCAGGTCCATTCCCGTTCGCCCGGCGCGCCTCGGTTTCCGTCCGTCCGCCTCGCCGGCCCGCCGCCGAGGCCGCGCCGGGCGGCGCGCCTCGCGGCTCGCGTTCGTCCTGCGGGTGCTCGCTCATGACCGTTTTCCTCGCTCCCCACCCCATCGTTCGTGGCTGTCCCGGGACACCGCCTACGCCTGCCTGGTCCCGGCCAGCTCCTCCTCGAGGTCGCTCAGCCTGCTCTCGAGCTGATTCAACTTGTGAAGGGCGCGCTCCTGGTCACGCTTGGTCGGAAGCCCCAGTTGCCCCCACCAGCCGGCGAGCGCGCGATCGGCCGCCGCCTTGGTCTTCATCGTCGTAGACAACAGCGCCCCGGCGGGCCCCAAGACGACGGGATTTTTGAGCACGCCGTCGAGGTAATCGGCGGTCGCCTTCTCCCACGCATCGAACCCGCGCTTCCATAGGTCGTAAACGATCATGTTCGAGCTCCTTTCTGCGGCCTGTGTTGCACCGCACCATGGAGCATGCTTGCGGGCGTCCCCGCGGGCAAGTACAGTGGCAGGGTTTTTCGCATCGCAAAAAGCACGGCCCGCCGCGCAGCGCGCCACGAGGCATCATGACGTCCGCCGCTCCGGTGACGATCAAAAAATACGGCAATCGTCGGCTCTACGACACCCAAGACAGCCGTTACATCACGCTCGAGGAGCTCGCGGAGAAGGTTCGTGCGGGCACCGACGTTCGCGTCGTGGACGTCAAGACCGGCGCCGACCTCACCCAGCCTACGCTCACCCAAATCATCATCGAAAGCCGCGGCGCCGCAAAGCTCCTCCCTGTGAACCTGCTCACGCAGCTCATCCGCCTCGGCGACGACGCGCTCGCCGAGTTTCTCGGTCGCTACGTGTCGGGCGCCCTCGAGATCTATCAGCAGGTGCGTCGCGGCGCCCAGTCGGTCGCTCCCTACAACCCGCTCGCGTCGCTGCCGCTGGCCGCCACGGACGCGCTCGCGCGGCTGTGGATGAGCAATCCGTTCCACGCCGCCGCCGCGTTTCCGGGCTCAAGCACCCTGTGGGGCGGCGGCCGCACCGGCGGTGAGGCTGCCCCCGCGGCCGCAGCGAACCGCGACGGCGACGGCCACCCTGCCAGTGAGCCGCAAAGCGCGCACGGCGAAGGCCAAGCCCCCACGACCGACGCGACGACCAACGCGACGACCGATGCGACGACCGACGAGGTGGCGGCGCTCCGCAGGGAGCTCGAGGAGCTCAAGCGCTCGATGAAAACCGCCGGCCAAGCCGCGCCGAAACAACGCAAACCGTCGCGGCGGCAGGCGAACCCCAAGCGCTGATCGCGCGCCCCGCGCCCCGCTCGGCCCCGGCGCCACGGCGCCGGACACGGGGCTCCCGTGCGCCGTAGCCGACATCGGCTCGCGGCCGCGCTCGCCAGAGGAAACTTGGGCGACCGCGAGCGCGCCGTCGCACATGTTGCAATGCACAAAAACAGCTTGACACAGCGCGTCTGCGCGCCTAGGTTGGACCTCGCAATCGGGCGCACAAGGCGCCAAATCGGCAAGCAAGCCAGACAAAGGACACCGATCATGAGCGACAAGAAAACTTCGCAATCGCAACAAGACGCTGGAAACCCGGCCCCCTCGTTCCCCGCCGACCCAGCGGCAGCGCTCTCGGCCGGCATGGACCAGTGGGCCCGGATGAGCGAGCAGGGCGTCAAACGGATGCGCGCGGCGTTCGACGAGCTCGCGGCGTTCGAGGCGAAGGGTTACGAGCGCGCTCGCTCGGCCGCCGACGAGCTCACCAAGCTCGCCAGCGATTCGGTCGCCTACATGAACCAGATCGCGAGCGAATGGCGCAGGCTCACCCTCGATGCCGCCCGCAAGGGCGCCGATATGATGTCGCGCTCGTAACGCGCCTCGAGCCGAATCAAGGCGATCCGGCGCAAAACACCGCCACCTGATCCGGAGAGATGATGTTTCCACCCAGCTCCCCCTTCGCCTGGCCGAGCTCGAGCGATCGGACTCCGCGTCGCGCGTGGACGGGCGGCCCCGAGGGCTCGGTACAGCTCGCCCCGACACCGCGCTCCGTGGTGTGGCGAGACGGGCCCGCCGAGCTTTATCGATTCGCGCGCCCGGCGAACGACGGCGAAGACGCCACGAACGAACGCGGCCGCCGTGGCCAAACCGGCGCAACCGGGATCGACGAGCGCCTGCCGGTCCTCATCGTCCCCTCGCTCATCAACCGGTGGTACATCCTCGATCTGAGGGCGGGGAAGAGCTTCGTCGAGGCCATGGTGCGCGCAGACCTCGACACGTTCTGTCTCGACTGGGGCGTGCCGGCCGACGAGGATCGATACACGAGCTGGGAGGACGTCGCCAATCGCCTGCACCGCGCGGTAAGGCGCGTCCTTCGCGTCACCGGCGCACCCCGCCTCGGCCTCATCGGCTATTGCATGGGCGGCACCCTGTCGGCGATCTACACCGCGCTCGAGCCGCAAAACGTCGCCGCGCTCGTCAACCTCGCCGGCCCCGTCGATTTCTCCGAGTCGGGGCCGCTCGGCGAGCTCGTAGACTCCCGCTTTTTCGATCCCGACGCGATCGCCGACGCCGGGAACGTAAGCCCTGTGCAGATGCAGAGCGGGTTTCAGGCGCTCAGGCCGACGCTCGGCTTGAGCAAGATCGCCGGCATGATGGATCGCGTAGCCGACCCTGAAGCGCGCGCGGCGTTTTCCGCGCTCGAGACGTGGTCGAACGACAACGTCCCGTTTCCCGGCGACGCGTACCGGACCTACATACGCGAGCTTTACCAGGAAAACGCCCTGTGCCGCGGCCACCACCGCGTCGGGGGACGCCTCGCCTCGCTGGCTTCGATCACGTGTCCGATCCTCGCGATCGTCGCCGAGCGGGATACGATCTGCCCGCCGCCGGCCGCGACGGCGCTTACCCGACAAAGCGGCAGCACCGACTGCGAGGTCCTGTCGGCGCCAGGCGGGCACGTCGGCGCGGTCGTGGGCCGGAGGGCTTCTGAGAAGCTTTACCCGGCGACGACCGCGTGGCTGCGCGATCGCCTGCGCCGCGGTCCCCGCCCGGCGTAACACGCCGCGGGCCGCCGCGGCAGGCCGCTCGCGACTGTCTTGACGTTCGGCGGTGGCCGGTGGTCTAACCAGAGCGCATCGCGGCCGGGCGCCGCCGAACACCGAAGGAGTGCACTATGCAACTGAGCGAGATGAAGATCATCGTGACGGGCGCGGCCCAGGGCATGGGCCGACATTTCGCGCTCCGCCTCGCGGAGGCCGGCGCGCAGGTGGCCGCCGGCGACGTCGAGGAGAGCAAGCTCGCCGAGCTCGCCGAGGCGAGCCAGGGCGCGCCCGGCAAGGTCCACACGCGGCGCCTGGACGTCGGCGACGAAGCGGATATCGGCGGGTTCGTGGACTGGGCGTTCGGCGCGATGGGTGGCTTGAACGGCCTGATCAACAACGCCGGCGTGCTCCGCGACGGGCTTCTCGTGAAAAAGGACCGAAAGACCGGCGAGGTGGTCAAGCTCGGCACCGACGCCTGGAACAAGGTGGTGCAGGTCAACCTCACCGGCGCCACGCTGATGGTCCGCGACGCGGTGGCCAAGATGGCCGAGACCGAGCAGCGGCCCGGCGTCATCATCAACATGTCCTCGCTCGCCCGCCACGGAAACCGCGGCCAGTCGAACTACGTGGCCGCCAAGGCGGCGCTCGCCTCGAATACGGTGACGTGGACCAAGGAGTTCGCCCCGTTCGGCATCCGCGTGGCCGCGATCGCGCCGGGCATGATCGAGACGCCCATGACCGAGGGCATGAACCAGAAGGCGCGCGACGCCCTCGTCGCCGCGGTCCCCGTCGGCCGCACGGGCGCGCCCGAGGACATCTGGCAGGGCGTGAAGTTCATCATCGAATGCGACTACTTCAGCGGGCGCGTCCTCGACATCGACGGCGGCCTGAACATGTAGCAGGCGGCCCCCGCCGCGTGAAACAATCGCGCCGTCATGGCCGGTGACGGCACGATCCTCGAGGGCATCCTCGAGCGCGTGGTCTTCCAAAACCCCACCACGCAATGGACGGTGGCGCGCCTGTCGCCTGCCGAAGGCGGCGCGCCCGTCACCGTGGTGGGCTCGCTCCTCGGCGTGTCGCCCGGCTCGCCGCTCGTTCTGCGGGGGGCGTGGGTGGACGACCGGCGCTACGGCCGGCAGTTCCGCGTCGACTCCTACCAAACGCGCTCGCCAGAGACGCTGCTTGGAATCGAGCGCTATCTGGGCTCCGGGCTGATTCCGGGCATCGGCCCGGAGCTCGCCAAGCGGATCGTCTCGGTTTTCGGCCTGCGCACCCTCGACGTGATCGACGAGGCTCCCGAGCGGCTCGAGGAGGTGGACGGCATCGGCCGCGCCCGCGCCGAGAGCATCGCCGACGCCTGGAAGGCGCAGCGCGACATCCAAGACGTGATGGTGTTCCTCCGCGGGCACGGCGTATCACCGGCCTATGCGGCCCGGATCTACAAACGCTACGGAAAGGACGCGGTGGGGCTCGTTCGCGAAAACCCCTACCGGCTCGCCCTCGATATCTGGGGCATCGGCTTCAAGACGGCCGACGGCATCGCCCGGAACCTCGGGATCGCGAAAGACGCCCCGCCCCGCGTCGAGGCGGGGCTCGTTCACGCGCTCGGCGAGCTGTCGGAGGAGGGACACACCCACGCGCCGGAGCCCGCGCTCCTCGGGCGCGCCGCCGAGCTCCTCGCGGTCGATGAGCACGCGCTCGAAGACGCTTTATCCCGGCTCGAGACCTCGCACCTCATCGTCCGCGAAGCCCTCGGCGACCGCGGCCGCTGCGCGTCCCTCACCCCGCTGTGGGAACACGAGCACGACGCCGCCGCGGCCCTCGTCGGGCTGGCGCAGACGCCCATGGCGACGCCGGCGATCGACGTGGCGCGCGCGACCGCCTGGTTCGAACGGCGCGAAGGTATCGAGCTCGCGCGCGGTCAGCGGCGAGCGATCCGCGCCGCCACCGAGGACAAGTGCGTGGTAATCACCGGCGGACCCGGCGTGGGTAAGACCACCATCGTGAGGGCCATCACCGCGATCGCCGGGGCGCAGCGGCGCCGCATGGCCCTCGCGGCGCCCACGGGTCGCGCGGCCAAGAAGCTGTCCGACAGCGCGGGCGAGCCCGCCGTCACGCTGCACCGGCTGCTCGAATTTCAGCCTCGGACCGCCAGCTTCGACCGCAGCGCCTCGCGCCCGCTCGAGGTCGACATCGTGATCGTCGACGAGGCTTCGATGATCGACATCGCGCTCGCGCGCGCGCTCCTCGTCGCGCTCCCGGCCACCGCGCAGCTCGTGTTGGTCGGAGATATCGATCAGCTCCCGTCGGTGGGCCCCGGAGCGTTCCTCGCCGACGTGATCGCCTCCGAGGCCGCGACGGTCGTCGAGCTGAGCGAGATCTTCCGGCAGGCAGCCGCGAGCCGCATCGTGGTCGCGGCTCACCGCATCAACCGCGGCGCCGTCCCGGACCTTCAGGCGCCGCGCGGCGAGGATCCCGCGCGCTCTGACTTCTATTTCGTCGCGCGCGAGGAGCCGGCGAGCGCGCGTGACACCGTGGTCGAGCTCGCGGCCGAGCGGATCCCTGCGCGGTTCGGCTTCGATCCAGCCTATGACGTGCAAGTGCTGTCCCCGATGCATCGAGGCGACCTGGGAACCGCCTCACTGAACGCAGCGCTTCAAACGGCGATAAACCCCGCGCGAGACGGCGCCCGCGAGCTCCGCCGCGGAGAGCGCGCCCTCCGGATCGGCGACAAGGTGATGCAGATCCGGAACGATTACGACCGCGAGGTGTTCAACGGCGATCTCGGCGTGGTGCGCGACATCACCAGCGAGCCGGAGGGGCTCGTCGTCGAGCTGTTCGACCGGCGCCGAATCGAGTACCGCCGCGAGGATCTCGATCAGCTGGTTCACGCCTACGCGGTGAGCGTGCACAAGAGCCAGGGATCCGAATATCCGGCCGTGGTGATCCCGCTCTTGATGCAGCACTACATGATGCTCGAGCGCACGCTCTTGTATACGGCCGTCACCCGCGGGAAATCGCTCGTCGTCTTGGTCGGCCAAGCCAAGGCCGTGGCGATGGCGGTCAAGCACGCGAGCTCCAAGGAGCGATGGACGTGGCTCGCCGAGCGCATCCGCCAGCAGCTGGCGGCCGGCTAGCGCGGTCGCCCGCGCCTAGCGCGGCCGCTGGCCACGGGCCCCTGGCCGGAAGCCTCGGCCGCTCGCCGCGAGTCGTGATACCCTCGATAGACCATGATCGTCGAGTGCCCCGGCTGCCAAAGCCGCTACGACGTGAGCGGTAGGCCTCCCGGCACGCGCGCCCGCTGCCGGTGCGGCCAGGTGTTTCCGCTGCCGGAGCCCGAGGAGCGAGCCGGAGAGCTTTCGTGTCCGCAGTGCGCCGCGAACGTCTCGCCGCGCGCCAAGGCTTGCGACTATTGCAGCGCGGAGCTTTTGGTCAAGGCCTGCCCGCGCTGCTTCGCCCGCGTCTTTCACGGGGCCAAGCACTGCAACCACTGCGGCGCTGAGGTCGGTGTGCCCGCGAAGGTCACGGGTGAGGGCCAAGCGGCGCAGAGGCGCTGCCCAGCGTGCAGGGAAGACACTGGGCTCGAAGGGCGCCTGGCCGGCGATGTCCTCCTCGACGAGTGCCCGGGTTGCCACGGCGTGTTTCTCGACACCGAGGCGCTCGGGCGCATCATCCGCGAGCGCGAGGGCCCGTCCGTGGAGCAAGTCGCGGGCGTGCGATCCGGCAACGCGGCCTCCTCGCAAAGGCCGCCGGCCCTGCCTCCGGGGCGGGCGATGTACATCCGTTGCCCCGACTGCGACACCATGATGAACCGCAAGAACTTCGGGCGAAGCTCCGGAATCATCGTCGACTACTGCCGAGCGCACGGCACATGGTTCGACCCTGGAGAGCTACCCCACGTCATCGAATTCGTCACGAGCGGCGGCCTCGACGAGGCCCGGGCGAAAGCCATGGCCCGCGAGAGCGAGGAGGCGCGGCGCTCCGGGGCCGTGCCGGTCTCTTCCCCGGGGCCGGCCCAGCGTCCCCACGCCGGGGTGCTCGATCACCAAACCGCGAGCCGCAACGTGAACCTGTTCGAGGGCCTTTTGTCCTCGATCGGCAACATCCTTCGAAGCTCATGATTCCCGTCGTCGTCGTCACCGGTTTTCTGGGGAGCGGCAAGACCACGCTCCTAAATCGCCTCCTCGAGCGCAGGCCGCGCGCTCGCGCGGACGAGCCCCCGAAGTTCGCCTTCATCGTCAACGAGTTCGGCGACGTGGGTATCGACGCGGAGCTTTTGCCCGCCGGCATGACCCAGCAAGTCGAGCTGTCCGGCGGCTGCATTTGCTGCGCCCTGGATGAGGATCTCGAAAAGACGATCACGGGGCTCGTGGATTCGGCGCCAGATCTCGAGCTCATCATCGTGGAGACCACCGGGCTCGCCGAACCGCTGCCGATCGCGTGGACGCTCGGCCGCCAGCCCCTCGCCGACAAGGTGCGCCTCGCGGCGGTCGTGACGGTCGTCGATGCGTGCGAGCACGAGCGCCACCGCGAGCTCGCCCAAAGCGTCGACCCACAGGTGGAGTACGCCGATATCCTCGTGGTGAGCAAGCTGGATCTTTTGCCCCAAGACGAGGTCCCCGCCTCGCTCGCGCGCGCCCTGCGCGAGCGCAACGACGTTGCGCCCATGGTCGCCGGCGAACCGAACGACGTGGCCGATCTTTTGTGGCGCTCGCTCGCCGACCCCGCGATTGGGTCGCCCCGGTCGGCGGAGGCGCCCGATGCGGCCACGGCCCTCGAACACGGCGATCACCACCATGACGACGCCGGCCACGGCCACGATCACGGACAGCTCCGCGGGGCCGATGCCCACGGCTTCCGCTCGGTCGCTCTGCCCATCGAAGCCACCCTCGACTTCGAGGAGCTGGAAAGCCAGCTCGAGGAACTCCCGCCCGCGTACGTCCGGATCAAAGGCGTCGCCCTCGTCGTCGACGCGTCCACCGGTTCGACGGAACCGCGCACCATCGCGTTTCACCGCGTGGGCGCGCGGGTGTCGGCCGAGCCGCTCGGGCGCGAGGTCCCGGGGCGAATCGTCGCCCTCGGCCCCGACGTCACCCGCGAAGCGCTCGCCGCGTGCATCGAAGCCGCCGCCCTCCGCTAGAACGGCGAACGGTGTGAAGACCGAGCTCCAGCGCCGCCGAGCTTTCAGCTGGGCCCCTCTGGCCGGTGTGCTGGCGGGCGTGGCTGCGTGCGGCGACTCCGATCGGGTACGCGTGCTCGATCGTGACGAATCACCGCACGCGCCGGCGGTCCAGCTCGCCGCCACCGTGAGCCGGGCGGCGGAGGGGAATCCATCCCCGTCCGCCTACCGAGATCTCGCCGTGAGCCTGGCCGAGATCCGCCCGTTCGGCTCGAGCGACTTAGAGGCACGCGCGGAGCGGAGCCTCGTGTTTCTCGCCCTGCCGAGGCTCGCGGCCGTCGCCGATGAGCCCGTGGAGGCGCAGGCCGACGCGCTCGCCCTCACGGTGTGGCCGACGGCGCTCGAGGTCGAGCCCGAGCCCGGCGAGGAACCGGCCGCCTACCTCGAGCGCGCGTGCGGAGACGAGCTCGCTCGCCACTGTAAGCACGTGGTCCCGAACTACCGCCCCCTGGTGGTGAGCGAGCTCGCCTGGCGCCGCTTCAAGGGCCGCGCCCGCAGCGCCCACGCGGCTTGCCGCCCGTGCCGGGGCGAGTCCTCGTACGAGGAGGCGCTCGCCGCGTTTCACGATCACCAAAGCGCCGTGAGCGCCCGCCGCGCCGAGCTCGGCGGCCGCGAACGCGTCAGGAGCTGGCCGAAAGCCGGCGATAACGCGCGCCCGTGGCCGAAAGACGCGCCGCTTTTGTCCATAGCCCCCCGGGGCGAGGCTTATTTTCGAGCCAACCGGGTCGATGACGGCGCCGGCTGGCGGACGGCGATTGCCGACGGTCGCGACGGCGCGGAGCAGCTCAGGCTCCACCTCCGTCCGACCGACGACGTGGCGCTCGTTCGCGAGGTGATCCGGTTCGCGGCCGAAGCCGGTTACCGGGACGTCGCCCTCGCGGCCGTCTCGCGTGACTACCCGTACGCTCACAAGGCCTACGTCGTGGCGGCTCGCGAGCGCGACCGCGGCGAGGCGGTCAGAGTCCGCGACGTCGACACCGTGCAGGTGCTCGTGCAGGCCATCGACGCGACCTTGACCGGCCCGGATCGCACGGCGCAGCTCTAGAGCCCTCGACCCGAGCATCACGGTCAAACCGCGCGATATTCGTGCATTTTCGCCCTCGCGCGGGGCGAATAGATCTTCGCGCTTGCTCGCGCGTCTAGACGGGGAAGAGCTTCCGCCACCGCCGAAGGAGCGAGCCCATGCCCTCGTCACACGTCCCTCCCGACCACCTCCGGTTTTGCGACCACGCGCGATTCCAGCGCACCGCCTTCCGCCTGACCGCCGCCGGCGCGATCGCGGGCCTCGCCCTCCTGGTCCTATCGCGCGTGGGCCTCGACGTCGTCGCGCGAGTGGGCGAAGCCGCGGACTATGCGGCGTTCTCGGTAGCCGCGGCGGCCTTCGCGCTCGCCGCGCTGCTCCTTCGTGACCCTGTTCGCGGCGGGCACGCCGCCATGCACGGACTTGCGCTCGCCACCGCTCCGGCCGCGGCGCTGGTCGGCGCGTGGTCCGTGCAGACGATCGGCTCCGCGCCGCACCTTCAGGGTTTCGTCCCTGCGCCAATCGGCGCGAGCGTGCTCTGCGCCGGGCTAGGCTTGATTTTCGCCGTGGGCCTGGCCCCGGCCCACCTCCGCTGGACCCGCGACGCAGTGTCCAGATCGCTGGCCACTCAGTCGAGTGACGCGAACGGTGAGCTCGCGGACATCTGCCGCCGCGGCCACGCGAGCTACGTGGGGGTCCGCGACGCGCTGTCGTGCCGACGCTTTGGCGACCACGCCGGGCTCGACGAGCGCGTGGACAAGATCGGCCGGCACGTTAGTTTGCTCGTGTCCCGGTGCGTGACCCTCGACCGGGCCCTCGAGCCAGACGCCGGCGCTCGCCTGGGTGAACGCCGCCGCGAACTCGAAACCCGCCTAGGCGAGGTCTCGGATCCCACCGCTCGCGAACACTACGAGCGGGCGCTCGCGCACCTGGGCGCGCAGCTCGATCAGCTGGGGCGCCTGCGCGCGCGCCGAGAGCGCGGCGTCGCGCTCCTTTACGACAAGATCGCGCTGCTCGATCGCGCCAGGCTCTCTTTGGTCGGCGCCGCGGCTTCCGACCGCGAGCTCGCCCCGGGCGCGCTCGACCTCGTCGCCGACGACCTGGGCCGGGCGGCCGATGAAATGGACGCAGAGGCCGAGGTGGAGGGCGACCAGCGCCCTGGATCCGCCACGCCCGACGCGGGCGCACAAAGCGCGCCGCTCGCCGCCTCGGCCGCCGACTAACAGCGTTCGAGCGCCGCCCGGCGCCGACCCGAGACAACGTCACCCTCGGCGCGTCAGGCCGCCCTGGCGCGACGTGACGCCCGACCTGTACCCGCTACCAGCAAGCTCGAGGAGGAGTCCGTCATGCATCACCGCACCCTTTTCACCGCTGTCGCCGCTTTTGGCCTGATCGTCGCTGCCACCGCCGTGGCGATAACCGATCGCGGAGGCGAAAGCGCGCCTGGCGAGCCGGGCAGCCCTTCACCTGCGCGCCCCGATAACCCGCTCGGCTGGGGCGGCCCCGCCGACGCGCCGCCGGAGCCGGGAGAGCCCGACGAACCCACGGGCGCTCCGCGCTGCGCCGCCGACCGCCCGGCCGCCGAGGCGACGAGCCAGTTCGACGGCGGCACCCTCTCCGCGTCCCTGTCGCACGAGATGATCGACGCCGGACGCGACAGCGAACGATACGCGGTCATCGATATCAAGACGGAGCCCACCGACACCGATGCGCGCCCGCCGCTGAATGTCGCCCTCCTCATCGATCGATCCGGATCGATGAACGGCGACCCGATCCGGCAGGCGCGGCGCGCCGCGCGCGGCGTCGTAGAGCGCCTAGGACCCGAGGATCGCGTCTCGATCACCACCTACGACACCCGCGGAGACGCCGTGCTCGCGCCGACCGCCGTGACGCCCGAGGCCCAGGCCAACATCGCCGACGCGATCGACGACATCACGCCGCGCGGCATGACCAACATCCACGAGGGCCTGTCCATCGCCTACGACCAGCTGCGAGAGGCTCAGCGGGACGGCGCACTAAGCCGCGTGATCCACCTTTCCGACGGCCAGGCGAACCAAGGGGTGACGAGCACCCCGAAGATGGTGGCCCTGGCGCAACAAGCGAGCACCGAGGGCATCCGCACCACGTCCGTCGGCCTGGGACTCCAGTACAACGAGACTCTGATGGAGGCGCTGGCCGACGCGGGGAGCGGCGGCTATTATTTCGTCGGGGATCCGTCGGATCTGGACCCGGTGTTCGCCGGCGAGCTACGCGATCTCGAGGCCACCGTCGCGACGCAGGCGACGCTCACGATCGCTCCGCGATGCCCCGGCGTGCGCGTGAAGGACGTCATCGGCGTTCCAACCGAGCGGGACGGCGACGCGCTCGTGGCGCAGCTCGCAGACATCGCCGGCGGTGAAGCGCGGCGTTTCGTGGTCGAGCTCGAGGTCACGGGGCCCGAATCCGTCGGGGCCCAAAACCTGATCGCGGGCCGCCTCGACCACGAGCATCCCGGCAGCGGCACCGCGTCTTCTACCGAAGTCGAGCTCGCGGCCACCGTGACGGACGACGAAGACGCAACCCGGGCCTCCGTCAGCGAGGAAGCGATGGCCGAGGTCCTCACCGTCAAAGAGGCGCACGCCCTGCACGAGGCCGCGCTCGCCTACCGCGGCGGCCGCTATGACGAAGCCTCCGGCCACGTCGAGGATCAGGCCGCGGCGCTCGACCGCGCGGTCCAGCACTACGGCCTCTCCGACGACCTGGCGGGCGGCGCTGGCGCGCGCATGCGTGACTTCGGCGATCGCATGGACGGCGCGACCCCGGGCAGCCCCGAGGCGGAGGCCGACGCGCTCGGGAGCGCCGAGGAGGCCCGCTCGCTCCAGCGCACGAGACGTTGACGCCTACGACGGGAGCCGATCTTCCTCCGCCCGAACTCGGTGAGGGCGGGCGAAAATCGGCTCCTTTCGGCCGATCATGCGTTCGGTCTCCTCGATTGATGTTCTTCCTCGATCGCTGTTCTACCGCGATCACGCATGAGGCATGCGTCATCGTTTAGAGCGCGATGATGCCGGTCCAATAAACGAGCCTCGGCCGGGAGCGGCGCCGACCTTCTCGGCGTCGCTTCTTCGAACGCCGTGTCAGGCCATTGCGGGGTTGCGCCCGGCCCAGGATCAGTTAGCTCATGAAATAGGCGCTGGTCGCCGTCACCGGTAACTACATGGAACACGATTCGGCGCGGCGGCCCACCGCGGCCGCGCTCTTTAGGTCCGCGTGGGACACTCTCATCGGTGTGTTGGGAACCCAGGCGACGGCGGTGCTCATGCGCCGCGCCGCTCTCGCTCGCGCCCACGAACGGGGAGCGGAGCCCGACCGCGGGCTCGTGGTGGTCCGCGAGGATCTGGTCTACACCTACCTGGTCCCGCGATCCTGGGAGAGCGCGTGCCCCAAGGCGCTCGAGGAGGTGAGGGAACTCCTCGCCGGCGACCTCATTCCGCTCCTCGAGGAACTCACCGGTCCCGTGGCCGTCAATCTGCTCCTCAGCGGGCTGCCCCCGGATGAGCGTCGCCGAATCTCCCTGCGTCGCGGAGGGCGC
>SLNH01000425.1 GCA_007133195.1 Nannocystineae bacterium
GATGCCCCAGAACGGCGACCTCGAGCCGGGGGAGCTCGACACCCTCGAAACTTGGTTCGAAGATGGCTTCCGCTGCGAGGACGATTAACCGACCCTCGCGCCCGCCCGGCCCTTGAGGGCGGGGCGGGGGTTTGAGATGGTCCCGCCGGCGGGGACGCCCCCGTGCCCGCAACCAGCCGGGCGTCCCGCGGTCGCCCGCGCGGCGCCAAACCGGCGAGGCCAGGATATGAGCGGATCAGACGAGCCGAGAAACATCCGGTGGGAGCCGGGTTACGTCGACCTCGAACATCGCGAGCGCCGCAACCGGCACAAGCCGCTGTGCGTGTGGATCACGGGCCTGTCGGGCGCGGGGAAGAGCACGGTCGCGGTGCAGGCCGAGAAGATCCTGTTCGACGACGGCTATCAGGCCATGCGGCTCGACGGGGACAACGTGCGGCACGGCGTGAGCGCCGACCTCGGGTTCAGCGAGCGTGACCGGGAAGAAAACATCCGCCGCGTGGCGCACGTGGCGCGGCTGTTTTACGACTTCGGCCACATCGTGCTGTGCACGTTCATCAGCCCGGCGGCGCGCCAACGCGAATACGCGCGCGGGCTGTTTTCGGCGGGGGCGTTCGTCGAGGTGTACCTGCGCTGTCCGCTCGAGGAAGCCGAGCGCCGCGATCCCAAGGGGCTATACAAAAAGGCCCGGGCGGGCGAGATCAAAGACTTCACGGGGATCGACTCGCCCTACGAGGAGCCGTCGGCTCCGGAGCTCACCTACGACACTTCTGCCTTGAGCGAAGGCGACGTCGTCGCGCAGGTGGTGGCCGAGATCAGGGCGCTCACAGCGCGATGATGGGCGCTAAAGCCGCCGCCGCACGGCCTCCCGAGGCGCTCGCCCCATGGTGACGCTCGCCTTTGGGCTCGCGGGCCTGGTTTTCGCCGACCTCGCCTGGCACCGGCGCACGCATTTGCCGCGGCCGGCGGCGTTTTGGGCATGCGCCGGGGCGGCGGCGATCCTGCTCATCGTGGCCATGGCCGCACTCCCCCGCGGTGCGATGCTGCAAAAAGTCCTCGGGCAGCTCGTCATGCCCGTGGGGCTGATCTGGGTCGCGACGTTCGCGGGTTCGTTTTACGCGTGGCACCTGCGCAGGCTTCGCCCGGCGCTCGCGGGGCTCTCGCTGTGGGTGGCGATTTCCATCGGCGGTAACGAGCTCGTGGGCGGCGCCGCGATCGCCGCGCTGCAGAGCGACTATCGGGAGCTTTCTCCCCGCGAGGAGGAGCCGTTCGACGTGGTGTTCGTGCTCGGCGGCGGCACGTCGCAGTCTCCGCTCGGCGAGCCCCAGCTAAGCAGCTCGGGAGACCGGGTGATGCTCGCCGCGAGGCTGCATCACCTAGGCGTCGCGCCCGTGCTCGTGACCTCTGGATCGTCGATCCCGGGGGCGGCGGTTCAGCGCGATCTTACGCGCGAGACCGAGGCGATCTGGCGCGACCTCGGCGTGGCCGACGACTCGATCGTACGCGTCCCCGGCCCGTCCAACACGAGCGAAGAGATCGCCGCGTACGCCGAGCTCGCCAGCGAAAAAGATTGGGAGCGGATCGGCCTGGTGACGTCTGCGTGGCACATGCGGCGCGCCACGGCGCTCGCCCGCGCCGAGGGGCTCGCCGTAACGCCCGTTCCCGCGGATTTTCGCGGGACCGCGCGCTATCAGGGGCTGCTTTCGCTGATTCCCACGGCCCACGGGCTTGCGAGCGCGCAGCTCGTGCTGTGGGAGCGGATCGGCGCCGCCGTCGGCCGCTGACCGGGAGCGGGTCGGCTCGTCACACAGTGTCGGGGAGTCTGCCCCACGGGGCGACACATCTGGCGAAAATGGCGGGCGCGTGCGCCGGCACCGCGCCTGCAAAACGCACGGCGGTGAAGCCGTACGCCCTCGTGATCGCGCTGTTCGTTCCTCTCGTGTTCGCGACGCAAAGCGCCGCGGCAGGGTATGTCGGGCTGGGGCTAGGCGTCGATCCCGCGCTCGGTGGCGAACTCGACGACCGGTTCGACGCCGAGTCCACCGGGACGACCCGCGTGGCGCTGGGGATGCGGATCGGGCCGGTCGCCCTCGAGTCCAGCGTGTTCGGCGCGCGGCTCCCGCAGCTTTGGTCACCGTCCGGGGACGCGGAGGCGCAGGGCGACTTCACACCGCTTTCGCTCGGCGTCGACCTCAAATACTTCGTCCCGGTGCTCCCGCGGGTCGAGCCCTACGCGCGGGCCGGCCTCAACCGAACGTGGATCATCGAACCCGAGCTGGGCTCGTTTTCGAGCCACTCGGGCCGCGGCTACGCCCTCGGCGGCGGCGTGCAGCTCCCGTTTCGCGCGCTGGTCTTGGTGCAGGGCGCGCTGTGGGTCGATTACACCCGGCACAGCACGCGGCTTTCGAATGACGGCGGCGACATGTATCGGGGCCATGCCCACATGCTCATGGTCGGGATCTCCATCGGCTCGCGCATCTAAGGGGCTGAACCGCCGTCGCAGGTGGAGTTGCGCTGCGCGGGGCTTGATTCGGGAGGCGAGCTTTGGTCCGCTCACCGGTTCGTGGGGCTCGACCTCTCCAAGCTGAATCCGCCGCAGCGCGAAGCCGTCACCCATCCCGCCGGTCCCCTCCTCGTATTGGCGGGCGCGGGGTCGGGCAAAACGCGCGTCATCATCCACCGCATCGCGGCGCTGTTGTCGCGCGGGATCCCGCCCGAGGCCATCGCGGCCCTCACGTTCACGAATAAGGCGGCCGAGGAGATGCGTACCCGCATCGGGGCGCTCCTCGGCAACCGCAAGCGCGCGGCGAAGCTCACGATGGGGACGTTTCACAGCCTGGGCCTCGCCATCCTCCGCGCCGAGCGCGAGGCGCTGGGGTTCCCGCGCGGCTTTTCCATCTACGACGCCTCCGACCAGCTCGGCGTGGTCAAGGAGATCCTGCGCCGCTTTCACGTCGAGGGGCGGCGCTACGACGCCAAGGCGATCCTCACCCGCATTTCGCTGGCCAAAAACGCCTTTACGCCTCCGGAGGACTACCGGCCCGCCGAGGGCGACGAGTACGACGAGCTCGCCGCCGAGATCTACCCCCGCTATCAGGAGGCGCTACGGGCGTTCGCGGCGCTCGACTTCGACGATTTGATCACCGAGGCGGCGGCGCTCTTGTCGCGCGAACCCGCGGTCCGGGAGCGGTGGCAGGAGCGCTACCACCACCTCCTCGTCGACGAGTACCAAGACACGAACCGGGCACAGCTTCACTTCGTGCGCCAGCTCGCCGACAGGCACGGGAACATCTGCGTCGTGGGCGACGACGATCAGTCGATCTACAGCTGGCGCGGCGCCGAGCCAGGGAACTTGCGCGACTTCGAGACCTACTTCCCGGGCGCGCGCGTCGTCGTGCTCGAGCAGAATTACCGATCCACACCGGCGATCCTGGACGCCGCCAACGCCGTGATCGCGAACAACACCGCGCGGCGCGGCAAGAACCTGTGGAGCGATCGCGAGCGCGGGGAGGCGGCCCACGTGGTCACCGCGCCCGACGCAGAGACCGAGGTCTCGTTCGTCGTCCGCGAGATCGACGCGCTCGTCCGCGACGGGCGACGCTATCGCGACATCGCGATCCTCTACCGGTCGAATACCCAGACCCGCGAGCTCGAGGAGGCCCTGCGTACGGCGGGGGTTCCCTACGTCATGCACGGCGGGCAGCAGTTTTTCGAGCGCAAAGAGGTCAAAGATGTGATCGCGTATCTTCGGGCGGCGCTAAACCCCCGCGACGAGCTGTCGCTGCGGCGCATCTTGAATTACCCCGCGCGCGGCATCGGCGCCAAGGCGCACGAAAAGCTGGCCCGGGGGGCCGAGGCCCGGGGCGTGAGCCTGTGGCGCGCCCTGCACGGCGAAGGCGGCGTCCTCGATGATTTGAAGCCCCAGGCACGCGACGGGGTCGCCGCGCTCCGAGCCACGATGGGCAAACTCCGCGACGCCCTCGAGCGCGAAAGCGCCGCGGCGGCGACCCGGGCGCTCCTCGAAGACATCGAGCTATACGACGACGTGCGGGCGGCCGCGCCGAGCCTCACGGCGGCGCAAAAGAAGATCGACAACGTGGAGAGCCTGATTCGGTCGCTCGATCGCCGCGAGCAGCGCGGCGGCCGTCGCGGCCAGCTCGCCGAGTACCTCCGGCAGCTCGCCCTCGACACGGGCGGCGACGAGCCGACGGATACCGGCGACAAGGTCGTCCTCACCACCCTGCACGGCGCCAAGGGGCTCGAGTTCCCGGTGGTGTTTTTGATCGGCGCCGAGGAGGAGATTCTCCCGCACGCGCGCACGCTGATGCCGCAGGCGCAGGACGTCTCGGATCCGGATCACGCCGCCGACGTGAGCGAGGAGCGGCGCCTCGCCTACGTGGGCATCACGCGGGCCATGGATCGCCTCTACCTCACGCGGGCCGAGTATCGGAAAAAGCGCGGCCGCGCCCATCCGAGGACCCCGTCTCGGTTCGTGCTCGAGATCCCCGAGGAGCTGAGACATCACCGCGACGCGGGCGAGGAGGCGCGCGCCCCCGCAGACACCGGGGAGCTCCGCGCCCTGTTTCAGTCGCTCGCCGGCGACGACGGCTAACGTCGCCCGGCCTTCGCTGGAACGGCTGATCGGCCCGCCCGGCTCCGCCGCCCGTCTGCTTCCGGCGGGGAGCCTTTCTGAAAAGCGCCGTGCTGCGTGCGGGTTCGGCAGCTATTGTCAGCGTCCGGCCGGGGGCGGCGCGCCGCGCTCGTCCCAGGCGGCGCGGGCGTCGATCCCCACCTCGGCAAACCGCGGCACCCACACGCGCAAGACCGTCTGGCGAAGGATCGCGTCGTATTCGCTGGCGGGGGCGAGGCCCCAGGCTCGATCCTCGTCCGCGAACGCGGACGCCGCCGCCCCCGACCGTGCGCCGTAGGCGCGCTCGAAGGTCGCGAACATGGCGGGGAGCTCGCGGGCGACGAGCGAACGGATCTCGGTCGCAAGCTCCGTATCGAGGAGCCAGTGCAAAAGGTCCCAGCCGAAATCGCGGTGCCGCACCTCGTCGCGAAGCACCCGATCGAGGGCGGCCCGCGCCGGCCGGGCCGTGCACCCTTCGCGCAGGTGGCGAAACAGCGGCACCGCGACCGTTTCGCCCAAGCAGAACACGCGCACGCAGGCGCGCGTGACGTCGAACTCGAGCGCCTCGCTCGTGCGCGGCAGGGCGAGCTCTTCGCGGGCGAGGCGAGGGGCCGAAGTGCCGCCGGCCGCCGCGTAGACTTCCTGCGCCATCTCGGCGTGGACGAGCTCGTCATCGGCGATGCGGAGCGCGTCGCGGATGAGATCGGGAGAGGCGGCGATTCGGGTAAGCCAAAGCCCGAGCTCCTGCGTAATCGCCGACGAGCGATACTCGGCCTCCACGCGGCGAAGCCACTCGGCCGCCGCGCGCACGGGCGCCGGAACCCGGCCGCTCATTTACCTCAGCCGAACCGGGTCGTCGCGATCGGGCGGAGGCTCCTCGACCGGCGGAGGGTTCGTGATGGGCTCGGGCCGATGCGGGCCATCTCGGTCCGCGTCGTCGTTATCTGCCGAGCCGCCGGCGCCCTCGTCCTCGTCCCTTTTCGCCGAGGCCTCGGCGTCGTCGCCTTCGCTGTCCGCTTCGCCCTCGTCGTCGCCGTTCGTGTCTGTGGCGGTGTCTGGCAGCTCCGGGGGCGGGGGATTTTGCGTGACGTGAATCTCGTCCGGTTCCGTGGGATCATCGCCTATCGCGTCGTCCCCGTCGTCGTCGCGTTGATTCGTCGTTTCTCCGCTGGTGTCCCGGTCGCCCTCGCCCGCGCCGGCTTCCCCCGGGTCCGAGCTCGCGCACGCCGAGCCCGCCGATAGGGCGACCGTCATCACAAAGGGAGCGGCGAGGCGCCGGCGTCTCCCGCGCCGCGCCTTTGCGCCGACCCGCGCCTCGTCCCCCGTACGCTCTGAACGCCAAAATTTCGAACCCATCCGCCCACCGTACTCCGAGCCGCGAGCGACGCTCAACGGAAACGCGACCCGAATCGACGGCCGGTTATCAGGGGAACGCGGGGCGGGGCGCGGCTCGGCGCGCCGGCGACGCGCGGCTCATCGCGCCGGCGGGGCAGGCTGACCGCCCCACCGGCGACTTTGATGGGCGCGCGGAGTCCCTGTTCGCGAACCAGGCCGGTGAATGAACGCCTCGCGGCGGGCCGTGGTCGCGAAGTCTAGCTAGTACTCGGCGTAGATCGACGCCCGAAGGTCCGGAAACTGATCGTCGATGGCGCCGGTCATCGTGTGGAGCTCGCTGTTCATCGTGCCCTGCACGTCGTTGGCTGCGCTCGCCGCCTCCGCGCCCCTCTCGAGCTCGGCCTGGATGTTCTCGAGCTGAAGCGCGAGCGTCGGGTCCTCTGCCAGATCCGTGACCGACTCCACGTAAAGCTGCATCCCGCGCGCATTGATGTCGGAGCCGCGTCCGTCGAGGTGCGCGTTGGCTTCGTCGAGCTGCAACACGATCTTCATGTTGGTTTCGATCTCGGCCCACCGCGAGGGGTCACTCAGGATCGGGTGCTCGGTCACCGTGGTCTCGAGCGTGCACTCGCCCGGGCTCAGGCTGAGGCGCCCCCTCGCTTCACAGTTCGCGTTGATGCCCGAGGAGGCCTCGGCGGTGGCCTCGCCATCGCCCGCGCGGCCGGACGCGCGAGCGTTCGCGTCGGCCCGACAGTCCGCGACCATGCCCGCCTCGACCCTCGGGGGTTGGCACACCATCGTCGTTTCGACCTGGACGGCGTCGCGGATGAAGTTTGCGATCGCGTTGGCGTCCGCTTCGACATCGAGGGCGGCGGCGAGGTCGGCCTTCGCCTGCAAATGCCTCTCATAAGCGTCGTCGACCGCGAAGAGGTAGCCCTCGGCCTCGACGACCCAGGATGCGTACTTGGGCGGCATCTCGGCGATGGGGAGATCGAGCTCGGCGCTGACGTCTACGGAGACGGAGGCGCTGCCCTCGAAGGTGCCGCCGCCGCCGCCGGCGCCGACACAGGCCGGAGAAAGCAGAGCCGCGGTCGCGATCGTCGCAAGTCCAGTGCGAATCATAGGTGCGTTTCCTCTCTATCAGTCAAGATTGGCCATTTGGCTTAATTTGGGACAGTGCCGCGCGATGTCGTGCCATCGCATACCCGGCTGGAGCATAAACGAAATCCCGCCTGAGGAGTAGCCTGCAGGTGATCGTGCTTTCGGGACACGCGCGCTGCGGATGGGCAGACGCGGCGCGTTTTTCGATGCCGAAAACGGCCGATGCGAAAGCGACCAGACAGGCGGCTGTGCGTCAAACCATCGACCCGAACTCTCTGACGACGCGAAGCGCGGGTTTGTTCATCCTGGCCACGTGGGCTGCGGTGCCTCGGGGGCATCCCCGCGCCCGGCCTCGTGGTTCCCGGGCCAGCAGGGCCAGCCGGGTAGAGCGGATGGGCGCCGCTATAGCTCGGGTGTGGCACCCTGGGTATGCTGGTGGGGAACCCGCGAGGAGCGCTGGATGGAAAGCCTTGCCGAGAATCTGCGCACGATGGTGCGCCGCCCGCTATCGGCACATCATGTCGATCTGCTGCGCCGAGCCGGCGACCTGCGCACCGTGCAAACCGCCGAGGTCTTGCTCGTCCCCGGGGCGGCGCAAAGCCACCTCTATTACATCGAGGAGGGCGAGTTCGAGGTGTTCGATCCCGCGAGCGACGAGCGCGTGTACGAGGCGACCGCCGGGCCCACGCAGTTCATCGCCGATATCGGCCTCCTCACCGGGAGTCGCAGTCCCGTCGCCGTGCGCGCCGTGGGGCCGTCCAAGGTGATCGCGGTGCCGCGAGATGCGCTTATGGACCTCATGGCGGTCACCCCGGAGATGTCGGACATCATCGTTTCGGTGCTCGCCGCGCGGCGCCGAAACCAGCTCGAGAGCGAGTCCTCGGGGATTACCATCATCGGCCGCGAGGACGATCGCCGCGTCCGCGATCTGGTCGCCTTCGCGGCGCGCAATCGCCTACCCGTCCGCCGCCACGATCCCGACTCCGACGAGGCGCGCGCCTTGACCGATGCGTGCGGCGTCGACGCGTCGGCATCCCGGCCCCAGGTGATCATCGGCACTCACGAGGTTTTGTCCGACCCGACCCCGGCGACGCTCGCCGACAGAATGGGACTGCGTCTGCCCGTCGAACAGCGCGCGGCGTTCGACGTGGCGATCGTCGGCGGAGGGCCGGCCGGGATCGCTGCGGCGGTGTATGCCGGCGCCGAGGGGCTGCGCGCCCTCGTCATCGAAGATCTGGCGATCGGCGGGCAGGCCGGCACCTCGAGCCGAATCGAAAACTATATGGGCTTTCCCACTGGCATCTCGGGCGCGGATTTGTGCTGGCGCGGCGAGATCCAGGCGCACAAATTCGGCACCCGCTTCGCGATGCCACACCGAGTCTGCAACCTCGATGTCGACGACGACGAATTCGGGCTCACGCTCGATGATGGCACGCGGGTCACCGCGCGCGCCGTGGTGGTCGCCACGGGCGTGCAGTATCGGAGCTTGGATGTCGAGCGACTCCACGATTTCGAGGGCGCCGGCATTTACTACGCCGCGACAGAGGTCGAGGCGCGCTACGCGCGCGATACCGAGGTCGTCGTCATCGGAGGCGGAAACTCGGCTGGGCAGGCGGCGATGTATTTGTGCCGTGCAGCGCGCCACGTGCACGTGGTGGTTCGAGGAGGCTCGCTCGCCGCGTCGATGTCGTCTTATCTCGTGGACCGACTGCAAAGCGATCCCTCCATCACCATCCACTATCACACCGAGCTATCCGCTCTTCAGGGTGGCGATTCGCTCGAGGCGGCGACGCTGCGCGATCGGAGGACGGGCGCTGACAATACGCTGCCCACGCGGGCCGTGTTCGTCATGATCGGTGCGGCGCCGAACACGGACTGGCTCTCAGGCACCGTGGCGCTGGATGACAAGGGCTTCGTCCGAACGGGCGCCGATGCCGGTGCGTCGTCAGCGTATGCGACGTCCCGGCCGGGGGTCTTCGCCGTGGGCGATGTGCGAGCTGGCTCGGTCAAGCGAGTGGCGTCGTCCGTGGGCGAAGGGTCCGTCGTGATCTCGGCAGTTTGGTCTCACCTGGAAGCAACATCTCGGTAATACGCAACACGCGTCGCCTCGCGCGGCGCCTCTCCGAAATCGAGCAAAGCCGCGCGAGTAGGCGGCGCGTTCGATGATCGCCGAACGCCTCGCACCTCAGCCGAGGAGATAGCGCAACACGAGCTGGCACACCTCCTCCGTGAAGCTCTCCTGTTCGAGGAGCTCCGGCCGGTGGAGGAGCGCGCCGTGGGTGATCGCCTCGACGGAGCTCACGAGGATGAACGATGCCTGCTCGAGGCTCGCGGGGCGCAGACTGGCGGCGTGGCGCTCGAGGTAGGTGCGCACGATCGCCTCGAAGCGCGCGTGCAGTGGGCGCGGGAGGCTCAGGTCGTAATTCGCGGTGAGCACGCGATGCAGGCGCGGATTTTCTGCGTGCACCGCGATCATCGCGCGGACGTAGGTGCGGACCGCGTCCTCGAGCGGCGCGTCCTCGAGCTCGGCGACGTACCGGCGGAGCATCGCCAGCATCTCGCCCTCGAGGCGCTCGCCGAGCGCAGCCACGATGGCGTCTTTGTTCGGAAAGTATTGGTAGAGCGAGCCGATGCTCACCCCCGCGACCGCGGCGATCCGATTCGTGGTGGCCTGGTCGTAGCCTTCGTCGACGAGAACCCGAGCCGTCGCGTCCAGTAGCGCGCTCACGGTGGCCTGGGCCCGCGCCTGTTTTGGCTGTTTTCGGGCATGTGCGGGGGGCGCGGTGGGCATGGCGAAGGCGAGCGAAATGCGAGTTGGAAATGTGAGCTTTCGCTCGTATAAAACCTGAGTAAGCGCTCAGATTCTACCCGACGCTCCCTAGGAGACGCCATGGCTAGCTCGCTCGCACGCCCCGAGACCGAAGGCCCCCGCAGCCCGTCGCCCGCGACCTGGCGCGGCGCGCCGATCGTGGGCGCGCTCGCCGACCTGCGCAAGGATCAGCTCGGCACGCTCGAGCGGATGGCGGAGCTCGGCAGCCCGGTGAGCTTCCGTATCCTGAATAAGCGGCTCCACCTGCTCTCGGATCCGGACCAGATCGATCGCGCCCTCGTCGGAAACGTGCGCGCCTACGACAAGCGCACAGTCGGGTACGACCATCTGCGAACGGTGGTCGGAAACGGCCTGCTCACCAGCGAGGGCGGGTTTTGGCGGCGGCAGCGCCGCATCGCGCAGCCCGCGTTCAAGCGGCCTCGGATCGAGGGCTTCGCGGCGATCATGACCGAGTCGGCCGAAGACATGGTCGAAAGCTGGCGGGACGGCGAGGTGGTCGACATCCTGCGCGAGATGATGCGCGTGACGATGCGCATCGCCGGACTCAGTCTTCTGTCGAGAGACGTGTCGGCCGCGGCCGACGAGGTCGGCGAGGCGCTCACCACCGCGATCGAGCACGTGAGCTACCGGACGGAGACGCCGTGGGCGCCCCCGGACTGGGTGCCCACGCCGAGAAATCGGCAGTTTCGCGCCGCGCTCGCGACGCTCGATCGCGTGGTCGCCGATATCCTAAGGGCGAGGCGCGCGGGGCAAACGGAGCAGGGGGACCTCCTCGACATCCTCATGACCGCCACCGATCCCGAGACGGGCGAAGGCATGAGCGACGAGCAGCTCCGCGACGAGGTGATGACGATCTTTCTCGCCGGCCACGAGACCACGGCGGTGGCGCTGGCGTGGACCTTCGATCTCCTCGGCCGGCATCCCGACGTGGCAGCGCGCCTACGCGAGGAGGTAGACGGCGCGCTCGGCGGCCGGGCGCCAACCATCGACGATCTTCCGCGCCTCCCCTACGCCGAGAAGGTGCTGTACGAGTCCATGCGCCTATACCCGCCCGCGTGGATGGTCGAGCGCTCCGCGGCCGTCGATCACGAGATCGCCGGCCACCCGATCCGGCGCGGTGACTGGGTGCTCATAAGCCCCTGGGTCACTCACCGGCGGGCAGATATCTGGCCCGACCCAAGCCGCTTCGATCCTGAACGGTTCGGCCCCGAGTCGCGCGAAAAGGCGCGACCCCGATACGCCTACTTCCCGTTCGGCGGCGGGCAGCGAAAGTGCATCGGCGATCGGTTCGCGCTCGTCGAGGCGAGGCTCATCCTCGCCGCCGTGGTCCAGCGCGCCAGCCTCGAGGCGACGCGCGAGCACCCGCCCGCGCCCGATCCGCTCGTGACGCTTCGCCCCGGCGGCGGCACGCCCATGCGCGTGGCCCTGCGAAGGTGAACCAGGGTTCTGGCCGTGGACCCTTTCCGGGGCGGGCGATTCGGGTTAGGAGAGGGCGGTGCGACCCTATGAGCGGCTCGCCACGGCGCGGGCTCCGGATGGAACGGCGCTCGAGCTTCGCCGGCGCGCCCACGAATATCTGATCCTCGCCGGCGGGCACGACCTCATGTCGAGCGAGGACGAGGGCTCGTCCCGCGCGCTCGGCGAGCTCGGCTGCGCCCATCTCGCTCGCGGCGCGCGGGCGCGCGTCCTCATCGGCGGGCTGGGCATGGGCTACACCCTGCGGGCAGCGCTCGACGCGACCGGCCCCGGCGCCGCGATCGAAGTGGCCGAGCTCGTGCCGGCGGTGGCGGCGTGGAACCGGGACGAGCTGGCCGAGCTGGCGGGCAGGCCGCTCGACGATCCCCGGACCGAGCTCCTCGTCGAAGACGTCCGCGACCCGATCCGGCGAGCCCGCGGCCGCTACGACGCGATCCTCCTCGACGTCGACAACGGCCCCGACGCGCTGGCGCATGCGCAAAACGACGCGCTGTACAGCCGGCACGGAATCGCGGAGGCGCAGCGCGCGCTCTGCGCGGGCGGCGTTCTCGGCGTGTGGTCGTTTTCAGACGACTCGCGCTTTACGAAGCGGCTCAAGGCGCAGGGGCTCGAAGTAGCGGTTCACCGGGTGGACGGGTCGCGCAAGGGGCGCGGCCGCTACCACCGGGTGTGGATCGCTCGGAAGCCCGCGAAGCGCTGTAAGATTTAGATGGGCTCTAGTGCTGGCCGAGCACGAGGGCCACGATGGCGGTCACCGCGACCGCGAGCGCCGCGGTCAACGCCGCGACGATGACCCGCTCGCGGCGCTTTCGCCGCGCGTCGCGGGCGCTCCAGGTCGCGGCTTCAGTGTCCGCGCCTTCTGACCGCTTGGCTGGCGTGGCCGCGGACGCATCGAAGCGGCGGCGCCCGGGGCCGTCGGGGCGCGCGAGCACCTGGCGCACCCTGCCCGCGTGCTCATCCTCCTCGAACCTGATGACGACATCGTCGGGCTGGGGCAGCGACACCTCGGTGGGGTGCGCCGCCTCGGTCGTACCGGAGACCGGGGGGATGTCGTTGCCCACGCGCTCCGCGGCAGGCGGGGCAACGAGCGGCAGCGTCCCTCCCTTCGCGAGGCTTTCGAGCTCGCTCCTATCGAGATCGAAAGTGGGCTTCTCCTCGAAGTCCAGATCGTCTTCCTCGCCTCCATCCCCGGCGCCTGAGGTAGATTCAAAATCGCCGTCACGACCAGCGTCCCCCTGCTCACGAGCCTCGCGCATGAACGCGGGCGGCGAACTCCCCCGCGCCGCCCGAAACCGCTCGCGAGGCGCGTCTTCGGGCCACGCCTCGGCGGATTCGATAGGCCCAGAGTCCGCCTCGAAAGCGAGCTCGATGCGGAGCGATGCGCCGGGCGGCAGGCGCTCGGCCACATGCACCTCGCCGCCTCGGATCTCGATGACAGAGCGCTTGTTGGGCGCCCCCGGCTTTGGACCTTCGTCACGCGCCGGCTGTTCGAATCTGCTTATCGTCATGAACCTGCCCTCTCCCCGGCACACGATCTGCCACATCGGGGTTCATCAGCGCCACCTCCGCGACGCCGAATTGCCCTGCTGACGGTGGTTCGCCTGCCGAGTGGGTCTGAGTGGCGGGATCGATTCAGCGTCGCGCGCGATCATCGAGGGCGCCGTGGCCGGCGCGCCTGAGATGGATACATGCGCGTCAGCGCGCGCGTCACGGCTCGCCGAAGCGCTCGCCGAAGAAATTGCCCGAATGCCACTCGGGCGCCGCGTCGGCGTTTGCCACCTCGAGACCGATGCGCATGTTCACGCGGGTAAACGTCTGCGCCGATGGCCAGTGGATGGGCTGCGAAAGGTCGTCGCTCGGCTTGTGATAGTGGTTTTGCAGAAAGTCACGCTGCGCCGCCCCGCCGTCCGTGTCGGGATCCGTAGACGACATTCCGGAGACCAAGAACACCGCTGGCACGCCGCGCCGCACGAACGAGTACTGGTCGCTGCGGATGAAGATGACCTCCTCGGGCATCGGATCGGGCGAAAGCTCCCAGCCCTCGGCCTCGGCGGCCCGCTCCACGGGCGACTCGAGCGTCGAGTGTTCGGCGCCGAACGCGACCACGTCGCGGAGCGGGTATAAGAACAGGGGCATGTCCAAGTTGACGTTGGCGACGAGGTCGCCGGTCACGGTCTGGTTCCGCGCGAAGTAGTCGGAGCCTCGGAGCCCGAGCTCTTCCGCGCCCACGGCGATGAACAGGATCGAGCGGCGCGGCGGGGTGTCGAGCTCAGAAAACGCGCGCGCGGTCTCGATGAGCACGGAGACGCCGAGCGCGTTGTCGTAGGCGCCGTTGTAGATCGCGTCGCCGTCTACCGGGCGCCCCTCGCCCAGGTGGTCCAGGTGGGCGGAGTACACCACGTACTCGTCGGCGAGCTCGGGATCGGCGCCGGGGAGCACGCCGACGACGTTCGGGCCGGTGATGTGCTCGATCGAGCTTTCCCGCTCGAGCTCGAGCTCCACCTCGAGGGGGAAGGAGTCGAGGGCTTTTCCGTCGGCATCGGCGGCCATGATCTCGTCATGGGACTGGCTCGCGCCGATAAAGAGCTCCGCCGCCGCGGATTCGGACAGCCTCGCGACGCCGCGGAGCTCCGGGACGTGATCGGCCGGCTCTTCGTCATCCGACAGCCACCGCATGGTCGGCAACGTGCCGGCGTTGTGCGCCGTGGCGTCCCACTCGTAGTGCTCGGCGGCGTAGGCGTCACGCAGGCTCACGTAACCCACGGCCCCGCGCTCGGCCGCGGTCTCCTGCTTGCGAAGGCCCGACGAGTGGTAGGCGCGCTCATTGACCGGTAGCGCCTCCGGTGCGCCGGAGACGGCGACGACGATCTTCCCGTCGACGTCGACGTCGGCGTAATCGTCGTGATCGAGGTCGGGCGCGCTCACGCCGTGGCCGACGAACACCGCCGGCGCGCGCACCTTGGCGTGCTCGCGCGAAACGTCGCCCCCCATGACGAAATCATCTCGAAACTCGAGCTCCTTGGCGTCTTCTCCGCCGAACACGCGGACCGCGGCCGACTCCGTGTCGATGTGGGACGACACGTAGGGCACGTGCTGAAAGTAATCGTCATCGCCCGCCGGCTCGAGGCCCAAGCCATGAAATTGGCTCGCGACGTACTCGGCCGCCGCGTCATAGCCCGGCGTGCCGGTCATGCGCCCTGCGAGCGCGTCGGACGCGAGGAACCTAAGGTGCTTATCGAGCTCGGTCGCGGAGACGTCGGGGACATCCGTGGTGCTCGGCGTTTCGCTCGGCGGCGTGGAGGACCCGCAGGCGCACAAAAGCGCGAGCGCCGCGGGCAGGACCGCGGCGGGATAGGAGGAGGCGTAGCTCATGGTCGAGTCGTATCACAGTGAGTGCTACGGTTGGCTCGCACTCGGAATCCATGGAGATAGCTATGAGCGAGCAGCGCGAGCAGACGTTTGCGATCGGCGGCGACATGACGGTAAGCCGCCTCGGTTTCGGCGCGATGCGGATCACGGGAAGCGGCGTTTGGGGCTGGCCGGCGGATCGCGCCGGCGCGCGAGCGCTCCTTCGCCGCGCGCGCGAGCGGGGGGTCGATCTCATCGACACCGCCGACGCCTACGGGCCGGAGACGAGCGAGTACTTGATCGCCGAGGAGTTTCGCCCTTACCCGGAGGGGCTCGTGATCGCCACCAAGGGCGGCCTCGTGCGCGGCGGACCTGGGAGCTGGACGCCCGACGGGCGCCCGGAGCACCTCGTGCGGGCGGTGGAAAACTCACTGCGCCGGCTCGGCCGGGAGGTCATCGATCTATACCAGCTTCACACCATCGACGACGCGGTGCCGCTGGAGGACTCGGTCGGTGCGCTCAAGGAGATGAAGGACGCCGGGAAGATCCGGCACGTGGGCGTGTCGAATTTCCGCGTCGAGCACATCGAGCGCGCCCGGCGGGTCACGGAGGTCGTCACGGTGCAAAACCGCTACAGCCTGAGCGATCGCAAACACGAGGACGTCGTCGACTATTGCACCGAGCACGGCATCGGCTTCATTCCTTGGTACCCGCTCGGCACCGGAAAGCTCACGAGCGAGGAGGGGCTGCGCGAGCTCGCCGGCCGCTACGCCGCCACGCCCGGCCAAATCGCGCTCGCGTGGCTGCTCGAGCGCTCGCCGGTCGTGCTTCCGATTCCGGGCACCTCGTCGATCGAGCACCTCGAGGAGAATCTCGGCGCGCGGGACCTCGAGCTGTCCAGCGAGGATTTCGAGGCTCTGTCGCAAAAGGCGTTCTAACGCCTCTCACCTCCCGTGGCGCGTGCGTTGCAAAACCGGTCCCTGCTTTGGACGACCGTGGAAGACGAAGGTTCGCGACAGGAGGTAAGCGATGCGAAAGTTGGTACTCGTTGTGCTCTCGCCGGTGGCCGCGCTGCTATTCGCGACCACGGCGTTCGCCGAGGATCCCGCCGAGCTCATGGACATCCCCGACCCCGCGCTCGAGACGATCGAGGAGCACGTCGGGGAGGGGACCGTGCACAAGATCGAGCGCGATACGGAAAACGACGAGCCCACCTTCGAGGTCGAATATCGCACGCCCGAGGGCGACGACGTCGAGATCGAGGTGAGCGAGGACGGCGACCTCCTCGAGAAGTCCGAGGACGGCAACCTGCTCGACATGGATTGAGACTGAGTCCCGAGGTGTCAGCCCGTGCGCGCGGACGCGAGGATGCGCTCGCACAGCTCGGCGTAGTCGATACCGCGGTGGGCGGCGATCTTGGGGAGCAGGCTGTGGCTGGTCATGCCGGGCAGCGTGTTCAGCTCGAGGACGAAGGGCTCTCCCTGTTCGCTCACCCGCAGATCGACCCGGCTGTGGCCGGTGCAGCCGAGCACCTCGTGCGCGCGCCGGGCGCACGCCTCGGCGCGCTCCACCACGCTTGCCGGCAGCGTGGTTGGAATGAGGTACTCGGTGTCGTCTCGGCGGTACTTGGCCTCGTAGTCGTAAAACCCGGCCGCCGGCCGGACCTCGATGGAGCCCAGCACCTCGCCGTCCAAGATGCCGATGTGAAGCTCGGTGCCCGGGATGTAGCGCTCGATTAGGGTGGCGCCGTGCAGGGCGCGGGCGCGCTCGAGTCCCGGCGCGACGTCTGCGTCGCTCAAGCACACGGTGACGCCTACCGACGATCCTTCCTCGCCCGGCTTGATCACGAGCGGGGCGGCCCAACCCGACGGCAGCGCCCGGGCGTCCGTGTCGGCCGGGATCATCGTCCAGGCCGGCGTGGGGATGGACTCCGCCTCGAAGATCCGTTTGGACGCCGCCTTGTCCATGGCGAGCGCGCTCGCCAAGATTCCGGCTCCAGTGAAGGGGACGCCGAGGCAGGTGAGGAAGCCCTGCACCGCGCCGTCCTCGCCATAGGTGCCGTGCAGCGCGTTCCACACCACGTCGGGGCTCGCTTCACCCACGAGCGTGGCGAGGCCGGCGCCGCCGGGTTTCCAATCGAGCGCCACGGCGTGGTAGCCGCGCCCGCTCAGCGCTTCGAGCACGCCAGCGCCGGTCTCGAGCGACACCTCTCGCTCCGAGGACAGGCCGCCCATGAGGACGCCGACCCGGGTGGCCGACTTTTCCGCCGGATCGCTCACTTGTCGTGTCATTCGCCGATCACCTTGATCTCGAGCTCCAGATGGACGCCGGCTTGCGCCCGCACTCGCTCGCGCACGAGCTCGATGAGCGCGAGCATGTCGCGCGCCGTCGCGCCGCCCACGTTGACGAGCCAGTTGGCGTGGACAGACGAGCACTCGGCGCCCCCGACGCGCGTTCCTTTGAGTCCGCAGGCCTCGATGAGGCGGCCGGCGTGATCGCCGGGGGGATTTTTGAAGGTGGATCCCGCGTTCGAGACGCGGGCGGGTTCGCGGGCGCGGCGGTTTTCGCGCAGGCCGCGCACGTCGGCCTCGATGTCTGCGCGAGCGCGCGGCCACAGCGCGCAGGTCGCCGAGGCTACGATCTCGGTTTTCGGCAGCGCCGAGCGCCGGTACCCGAAGCCGCACTCCGGTCCCGACCGGCGAACGACGCCGCCGTCGGCGAGCCGCACCGAGACGACCTCGCGCGTGACGTCGACGAACTCGCCGAGGTAGGTGCCCGCGTTCATGATGAGCCCCCCGCCCACCGACCCCGGCACCCCGCCCAAAAACTCGAGCCCGCCGAGCTCCCACCGCGTGACGCTCGAGAGCAGCTTGCCGGTGGACACGCCGGCCTCCACGCGCACCGTGCTGTCGCCGAGGCGTTCGAGCCCGCGGAGCCTGCGCGTGGACAAGACGACGCCGCGCACGCCCCGGTCCTTGACGAGGAGGTTCGAGCCGCCGCCCACCGGGGTGACGACAATCGCGCGATCGGCGCACAGGGCGATCGCATCGCGGAGCGCCTCCGCGCTGGCGGGGCTGGCGACGGCGTCGGCGGGGCCGCCGATGCGCAGCGTCGTGCGTCGGGCCATGGGCACGTCGAAGGCGACGGCGTCGCCGAGGACGCGCGAGAGCGCCTCGCGATCGGCGGGCGCGAGCGGGGCGCGCTCGTCCCGTTTTTCGGCTTCGAGTTCGTCGTGGGCCGACATGGCGATCGTGCTGCGCGCGACTTGCCCGCTCGCGGCGCGGCGCTCACACGCGGGCGAGGTGCTTTTTCGCCGCCGGCGCGCGCGTGGACTCGAGGCGCTCGACGAGCTCGTTACACGTGAGCTGGATGTCGCCGGCGCCCAGCGTGATGACCACATCTCCGCTCTTTACCCGCTCGGCGAGGTGTGGGGCGAGGTCTTCGCGGCGGGGCACGTAATTGACCTGGCCGTGGCCGCTGTCGGTGACCGCCCGCGCGAGCGCTTCGGACGAGGCGCCCTCGATGGGCGCTTCGCCCGCGGCGAACACGTCGCACAGGACGACCTCGTCGGCGTCGTAAAACGAGCGCGAAAACGCCTGGAACTGATCGCGCGTGCGCGAGTAGCGGTGCGGCTGAAACGCCGCGATGATGC
>SLNH01000151.1 GCA_007133195.1 Nannocystineae bacterium
AGGGCAGGACGAGGTGCCCCCCCTGACGCGGGGTCTCGAGCGCATCCGAGGCCTCGTCGGCGCCTCCGTCGTCGTCCGAGCTCGAGCATCCCGTGGCGAGCGCGGCCATCATCGCCGCGGCTGCGCCGGCGCAAAGATGGGCCACAGGACAGCGCGCGATTCGCTCCATTTGCATCGCCGCCACTATACAGGGATTCGGTGCCGCTGGCAGGGGGGAGAGCCGACTCGCCGGGGGTGGCGGTCGGGCCAGTCCGGGTGTGGCGATCGCTGCGAACGCCTGAGCTTTCCCGCAGGCGCGCGCGGGCGGGGGGCGCCCATGCCTGCCGCGCGCCTCGCGAGACGCGCCCTACCACCGCCCGGCGGCTCTCGGAGTGTCGCAAAATCAGACGGTTACAGGCATCCGGAGCGGCTCGGCTGTGGTAGCAGACTCAGCGCCGGTGTAGCCTCGCGCCATGGAGCGCCTCCACATCCTCGACGGTCACGGCTACATCTTCCGCGCCTACTACGCGCTCATGACGGCGGGGAAGGGGCGCCAGGGGGTTCGCCTCACGACCTCGAGCGGCATGCCGACCGGAGCGCTTCTCGTGTACGCGCAGATGCTGATCCGCCTGTTTTTGGATGAGCGCCCAGCGCGGATCGCGGTGGTGTTCGATGCGCCGGGGCGCTCGTTTCGAGAGGAGCTCGACGCGACCTACAAGCAAAACCGGCCCGAGACCCCCGAAGATCTCCAGGTCCAGCTGCCCTATTTTCGTCGGCTCACCGAGGCCCTGGGCTGGCCGGTGCTCGCCCTTCCGGGGGTAGAGGCCGACGACGTGATCGCGACGCTCGCCCGGCACGCGCGCGACCGGGACTACGGCGTGGTGATCTACTCGGGCGACAAAGACCTCATGCAGCTCGTCTCGGACGAGGTGGTCGTCATCGACTCGATGCGTCAGATTACCTACGACGCGGCCAGGGTGAGCGAGAAGTTCGGCGTGCCCCCGGCGCTCGTCGGCGACTTCCTCGCCCTGGTCGGAGACAGCTCCGACAACATTCCCGGCGTCGCGGGTGTGGGCGCGAAGACGGCGAGCAGGCTCCTCCAAGAGCACGGCTCGATCGATGGAATTTTGGCCCGCGCCGGTGAGCTCAAGGGGAAGCTCGCCGAGCGCTTTCAGGACGAGGAGCAGCTCGAGCGGCTGGCGCGCTCGCGCCGGCTCGTCACGCTCGTAGACGACGTCGACGTCGGCCGCGCGGTCGAGGACCTCGTCGCCGGCCCCTGGGACCAGGCGGGGCTGGTCTCGCTGCTCTACGAGCTGGAATTTCATCAGCTCATCGAGAGGTTGGAGGCGGCGGCTGGGAGCGCCGCGCGAGACGTGACCGCGGCGAGTGAGATGCCCGCGCCCAAGGTCGCCGCCGGGCGCGCCGACCTCGAAGCGCTCGCGGACGCGGCGCGGCGCGCCGGCGAACTGGCCGTGCACGTGGAGACCGAAGGGGGGCGCTCCGATCGCGCGACGATCGTGGGCATCGGAGCGGCCGTGCGCGGCCTCCCGCCGGTCTACGCTCCGCTCGGCCACCGCTACCTGGGCGCGCCGGCGCAGCTCGGCGAGGCCGAGGTGGAGCCCCTTTCGCGCCTTCTCGCCGATCCCGACATCGGGGTGATCTGCCACGACAGCAAGGAGGCGCGGCGCCTCCTCGCCGAGCGCGGGATCACGTTGGAGGGCGTCACCTTCGACGCCATGCTCGCCTCGTATCTCTTGGACGCCACGACCGACGCGTACGGCGTGGACGACGTGTGTCGCGCCGCAGGCTTCGCGATCCCCGCTCGCAAGGAGCTTGTCGGCACCGGCAAGAGCGCCATCGGGTTCGAGGCAGTGTCCGTGGACGAGGCCACCGCCTATGTAAGCTCGATCGCCTCCGCGCTGCTTTGCGCCGCGGAAAACCTCGGCGACCGGCTCGAAGCCGCAGGTCTTCGCGAGCTGTTTCGCGACCTCGAGATCCCGCTGGCTCGGGTGCTGGCGGATGTCGAGCGCGCCGGCATTCAGCTCGACACGCGCCATCTAAAGCAGCTCTCCGAGCGGGTCGGGGGCGATCTCGCCAGGCTCGAAAAGCAGATCTTCGAGCTGGCGGGGCAGACGCTCAATCTGGGCTCGCCCAAGCAGCTCTCGGCGCTTTTGTTCGATAGGCTGGGGCTGGTTAGCGACCGGATGCGAAAGACCAAGACCGGCGCCTATTCCACCGACGCCGACGTCCTCGAGAGCCTGCGGGACGAGCACCCCGTGGTCCCGCTGATTCTCGAGCACCGCGAGCTCGGCAAGCTGAAAAACACCTACCTCGACGCGCTGCCGCCGCTCGTAAACCCGCGCACGGGACGCCTCCATACCTCGTTCCGCCAGGCCGTCGCCTCCACCGGGCGCCTGTCGTCCACCGAACCCAACCTACAAAACATTCCCATCCGAAGTGAGCTCGGCGCCGAAATCCGGCGGGCGTTCGTGGCCCCCGAAGGGGCGGTCCTCGTCTCCGCCGACTACTCGCAGATCGAGCTCCGCGTGCTCGCGCACCTGTGTCGCGATCCGGTCCTCCTCGGCGCGTTTCGCGAAGGGATCGACGTTCACACCCAAACCGCGGCGGAGGTGTTTCGCTTGCCGCGCGACGAAGTCGGGCCGTCCCACCGCCGCGTGGCCAAGGCCGTCAATTACGGGCTCATCTATGGCCAGTCGGAGCACGGGCTCGCGCGCGCGCTCGGCATCCCGAGGCGGGAGGCGAAGCTTTACATCGAGCGCTACTTCGAGCGCTTCTCGCGAGTGCGCTCGTACATGGACGAGGTGGTGCAAAGGGCCCGTGAGCGGGGCGAGGCGGAGACCATCCTCGGCCGTAAGCGGCCGATCCCGGCGCTTGGCGGCCGAGACTACCGAGCTCGCAGCCAGGCCGAGCGGATCGCGCAAAACACGCCCATTCAGGGCAGCGCCGCGGACATTTTGAAGCGCGCCATGCTCCGGGTCCAAGACGCGCTCACCGCGTCGGCCCTGCCGGCTCGAATGTTGCTCACGGTGCATGACGAGCTCGTCCTGGAGGTGGAGCGCGAGGCCGCCGATGCAGTATCGGAGCTGGTTCGCCGCGAGATGGCCCAAGCCTATCCGCTCGACCTCCCGCTCGTCGTCGAGATCGGCGTCGGATCGACGTGGGCCGATGCCCATTAGCTGGCCATGGGAGCTTTGCGCCGTTATCGTACCCTGACGTGAGCCGGCGAGCAGGCATAGGCGCGCGCGGTGCCGCGGCTCTCGTGGCGGCGGCGTCGGGAGCGGCCCTCGGGTGTCCGAGCGACGATGGGGCCGAGGTGGCGCCTCCGGACGAAGACGCGGCGGTGGTCTTCGACGCGCAGGCCCCGGCCGACGCCGATCCGGCGACTGCGGAGGACGCGGCGTTCGTGCCCTGTCCCGCGCCGGCGGGAGACCGCGACAATCCAGACGAGCTTTTCGATCTCGCCTCGGAGCTCAAAGCCGACGCAAAGCACGGCGCGGCGATCACGTGCGCCGACATCGCCGCCGAGCTCGTGCCGAGCGCCGTGGAGGCGCACCAGGTGCGGGCCGAGTCGCTCGCGGCGTTGGGTCGCCACGACGAGGCCCGGCGGGCCCTGGCCCGGGCGCTCGCCCACGATCCCGACGATCCGGAGACCCTGCTCGCCGCGGCCGACTACTACATCGGCGATGGCGGCGGCGGCGATCGCGAGTCGAAACAGCTCGGCATGATCTACGCGGAGCGGGGGCTCGAGGCGGCTCGCGCGATGTGGCCGGGCGAGGACGAGATTCGGGCCGAGCTTCACTTGCGCGTGGCGCAGGCGAAAAACGACCTCGGCCGCCCTCAGGGCGCGCTCCGCGCGGCCGAGCGGGCCCTCGAGCTCGGGGGCGATCCTGTGCGGTCGCACTACGAGCGCGCGGTGAGCCTGTTTTCGGCCGCCGCGTTCGACGAAGCCGAAGCAGCCTTCGAGGCCGTGCTCGAGGCCGGGGACTCGGATCGAGAGGCGCACGCGCACTACCACCTCGGGCTCATCTTCGAGCGCCGGGGTGAGGACGACGAGGCGGCCGAGGCCCTTTCGCGCGCCGCCGCGCTCTCGGAGGGCGCGCTCGGCCCCGGGGTCGAAGTCTCCCCCGGCGCGTTCCGCGAGCGCGTCGACGAGGCCATCGCGTCGCTGCCCAGCGAGGAGCGCGCGCTCGCCCGCCAGGTGGAGATCGAACTCGAGGACCTCCCCGACATGCGCGATCTCGAGTCCGAGGCGCCGCCCCTGTCCCCGACCATGTTAGGCCTGTTCCGCGGCCTCCCCCGGGGTGAATCCCCGCCCCACGGTGACGGCGAGGGCGTTGGCGATGCGGGCGAGGCGCCGCCCGAGCGGGCGATCGTGCTTTATCGCAAAAACCTGGCCCGGACGTCGGCCGACCACGAGGAGCTCGGCGAGCACATCCGCGATACGCTTCGCCACGAGATCGGACATCTCATGGGCCTGAGTGAGGCCGAGCTCCGCCGGCGCGGTCTCGAGTAACACGGCGATGCGCGCGCGCGACCACGGTCTACGCCATGCGACGCCCCCGTCCGCCGGGAGGGCGTCGCGATGACGCGGACGACCGACCCCGGCCCGCGCACGGCGCCGGCGGACCACGGCGCGGGCGCGGCGGCGGGCGAGGAGCTCGCGGCGCGGCTTCGCACCGAACAGAAGAAGCTGTCGCTCGTCCAGGAAATTAGCCGAGCGCTGTCGTCCACGCTCGATCCCGACGGGCTGCTCGCGATGATCGTCGAGAAGGTGACGGTGCTCATGGAGGCCGATCGCTCGACGCTGTACCTCGTGACCGACGGGGGCGACGAGCTTTGGTCCAAGGTGGTGCAGGGCGGGGAGGTGCGCGAGATTCGGCTCGCGGTGGGCGAGGGGATCGCCGGCTGGGTCGCCCAATCCGGCGAGACCGTGCGCATCGCCGACGCCTATACCGACAAGCGCTTTCAGCCGTCGGTGGATACCGAGTCGGGCTACCGCACGCGATCGATCCTGTGCACGCCGATGTGGAGCACGCTCGGCTCCGTGCTCGGCGTGCTGCAGGTGCTCAACAAGGCGGGCGGCCCGTTTACCGACGAGGACGGCGAGCTCTTGCAGGCGCTCGCCAGCCAGGCGGCCGTCTCGATTGAAAACTCCAAGCTCTACCAATCGGTGGTGAGCAAGAACGTGGAGCTTTTGAGCGCGCAGGACAAGCTCCAGCAGCGCACGCGCGAGATGGGGGTGCTCTACGAGATCGAGCGCGAGATCGGCGCCGCGTTCGGGCTCGACGAGCTCCTCGAGC
Source organism: Nannocystineae bacterium (assembly GCA_007133195.1). Classification (GTDB taxonomy): domain Bacteria; phylum Myxococcota_A; class Polyangia; order Haliangiales; family Haliangiaceae; genus SLNH01. The sequence continues at coordinate 5,301 of SLNH01000151.1, forward strand.
GCAT
>SLNH01000194.1 GCA_007133195.1 Nannocystineae bacterium
CGTCTCGCGTCGCATCCGCGCGAGGCGGGCCCCGTCGCGAGCGGGCCGGGCGCACCCACCCGGCCGCGGAGGCGCCGGAGAGTCATGACCCACCGCGGACAGGCAGCAGCTTGGATCTTGGCCGCGCGGCCGCGCACCCTGGCCGCCGCCCTCGTGCCGGTGACCGTCGGCACCGCCTGCGCCGCGTACGCGGGCGCGACGCGCGCGGGCGTGTTCGTCGCCGCCCTCCTAGGCGCCGCGCTGATCCAGATCGGCACGAACTTCATAAACGACGCGGCCGATTTTTCGCGGGGCGCCGACACCGGCGAGAGGCGCGGCCCGCTCCGCGCCGCGCAGGCCGGCCTGCTGTCCCCGAGCCAGCTGTTCGGCGGCGCCGCCCTCGCGTTTTTCGCCGCGTTTTTGTGCGGCGTGTACCTCGCGGCGCAGGCCGGGCTCCCGATCGTCGTCATCGGCGTGTTGTCCATCGCCGCCGGCGTCGCTTATACGGCCGGGCCGATGCCGCTCGCCTACGTGGGCCTCGGCGACGTGTTCGTGATCGTGTTTTTCGGCTTCGTCGCGGTGTGCGGCACCGCCTACGCCCACGCCCAGACGGTGCCCGCGATCGCGTGGTGGTCGTCCGTGCCCGTGGGATTTTTGGCCACTGCTCTGCTCGCGGTGAACAACCTCCGCGACCGCGAGGCCGACGCCGCGGCCGGTAAGCTGACACTCGCCGTCCGGTTCGGCGACGCGTTCGCGAGGGGCCAGTACGCGATTCTCGTCGCCGTGAGCTTCGCCGTCCCCGCGGCGATGTGGATCGCCGGCGTGGCGGGCGCCGCGATCCTCCTGCCGCTCGCCACCGCGCCGCTCGCGAAAACCCCCGCGCTGCTCGCGCTCACGGCGCGCGAGGGCGCGGCGTTAAACGACTGTTTGGCCGGCACCGCGCGCCTCCTTCTGTGCTTTGGGCTCGCGCTCGCCGCCGGCGTTTGGCTCGCCGCGCCATGACCCCCGGCGCAGCGCTGTCCGTCCTGGCCGCCGCGCGCGAGGCGCCCGGTCGGCTCGCGGCCGTCACCGAACACGGGGCGTCCCTCACGTTCGCCCAGCTCGCGCGCGAGGTCGCGGGAGCCGCCCGCCACCTGAGCGAGCTCCCAGGCGCACCGAGTGAACCCGTGGCCGTCGTGGCCGAGCGGCGCCTGTCCACCGCGGTGGCGATCTTCGCGCTGGCCGAGCTCGGCGTCCCCGCGGTGCTCCTTCACCCGAGACTCCGCCCGAGCGAACGCGAGGAGCTTTTGGCGCGCGCGTTCCCCGGCCTCCACGCGAGCCGGATTTTGGGCCCCGGCGCGGCACCCCCGCAGACGACGGCCACGCCGGCCTCGACGTCATCAACGTCATGCGCGCTGGGCGCGGCCACGAATCCCGAGCCGCCTCCCGCCGACGACCGGCCGCTGATTTACGCGTTCACCTCCGGCTCGCGCGGCGCACCCAAGGCCGTGGAGCTGTCCCGCCGCGCCGTCGCGGCGAGCGTCGCCGCCAGCGCCGCCCACCTCGGGTGGCGACCAGACGATCGCTGGCAGGTGTTTTTGCCGCTCGCGCACGTGGGCGGCCTCTCGATCCTGTTCCGCTGCCTCGCCGCCCGCCGCGCGTTCGTCCTCGAACCCGAGGGCCGGTTCACAGCAGCCAAGATTTTGGCCAGCATGCGCGCCCGCCGGGTCACGCTCGCCTCCGCGGTCCCGGCGATGCTCCGCGACCTCGTGGACGCCGGCGGCTCGCCGCCGCCGCGCCTGCGTGCCTTGCTCCTCGGCGGCGCGCCCGCACCGCCCTCGCTGCTCCGCGAGGCCGCCCGGGCCGGCTTCCCCGTGCTCACCACCTACGGCATGACCGAAACCGCCTCCCAGATCGCCACGTGGCCCGCCAGCGAGCCGCTCGATCCCCGGCGCGGTGCCGGCGCGCTCTTGCCCGGCGTCGAGGTGGATATTCGAGATGGACGGATTTTCATCCGCGGCGAGATGCTGATGACCCGCTACGTCCCAACCGAAGGCGAGCGCTCGCCCATCGGGGCCGACGGCTTTTTCGACACCGGCGACCGCGGCGAGCTCAGCCCCGGCGGATTCCTGCGCCCGCTCGGCCGAACCGACGACACGATCATCACCGGCGGCGAAAACGTCGACCCAGCCGATGTGGAGGCGGCGCTGTGCCGCGCCCCTTCGGTCGCTTCCGCGATCGCGACCGGGATCCCGGATCCGCGGCGCGGCGAGGTCGTCGCCGCCGCGGTGGTGGCGCGACCGGGGACCGGTTCCGCGGCCGCGGTGCGGGCCGAGGTAACCGCCCTCGCCCGCCGCCATCTCGCCGCCTTCAAGCGGCCCGCCAAACTCGAGATCTGGCCAAACCTCCCCCTCACGCCGAGCGGCAAGCCGGATCGGCGCGCCGCGCGCGCCCGCCTCGAAAACGCCCCACCGGCCGCGCGCGCAGACTTCGAGCGGTGAGGCCCGAGCGCCGGCCGCCGCGCGGGTCGTGTGCCACCAGCCGAGCCTCGGTCGGGTGGCCGGCGCCGCGGCGCGCCGCGTAACCGAAGGCCGGCGAGCTGGCGACCGGGAGCGCGGAGCGATCGGGCGAATCGACGGATGCAAGCGCGGACGTTCGCGGCTAGCCTTGGGAAATGAGAACGGCCGCGAACCGGAGCAAGGCGTGAACCGGAGCAACGCGTGTGTGGCCGCGGCGCTCGTCGCGTCCTCATGCGGGGGCGACGCGGAACGGCCCGAACGAGCAAGCTGCGAGCTCCGCCTCGAGATCCCCGCGCCCGTGCAGACCCAAGTCGAGGTTCTGGTCGTCGTGGACACGTCGCTGCCGCCCGACGCGCGAGCCGAAGCGGTCGAGAGCATCGGCGACCGCCTGGTAGAGACGCTCGGTCGAGAGGATCTCCACCTTGCGGTCGTGTCTGCTGACCTCGGCGTCGGCGACGCCCAGCTCGAAGGGTGCGACGCGACCGGCGACGAGGCGCGCTTTCTCGGGACAGCTTGCACCGATGACGGTACGCCCTTCTTTCGGCGCGCCGCGAAGGTGGGCGGCTCGGTCGCCGCGAACTACCAGGGCTCGCTCGCCGACGCGCTCGCCTGCGCGCTTCCCGAGCCCGAAGGTTGCGCGATTCAACAGCCGCTCGAGGCCGCGACGAGCGCCCTCGAAGCGGCGCCGGCGGACTTTTTCCGCGACTTGAGCGGGCTGTCCATCCTGTTCGTCGCCGGCCGCGATGATTGCTCGGCCGCCGACCCGGCGGCGCTGTTAGGCGACGATCCTGAGCTCGGGCCCGCCGGACCGTTTCGGTGCGCCGAGCTCGGTCTGTTGTGCGACGGTGAAGCCCCCGCGGCCGAGCCGGCGACCTACGAGTCGTGCCGCGCCGTCGAGACGCCCGAGGGGCTCACGCCGCTCGCCTCGTACCTCGAACGCTGGAACGCGCTGGCGCCGCACGGCGAGCTGTTCAACATTGGCATCGCCGGCGGCGCCCTCCATCCCTTCGAGGTGGAGATCGACCCGGATACGGGAGAGGCGGCGTTTTCGTCCACCTGCGGCCGGGACGCCGCCGTCGCCGACCCGCCGGTCCGGTTGGCGTCGGCGGCGCGCTGGTTCCACAATGCCCGCGCCACGATCTGCCGGCCGCGAGAGGCCGGGGCGATCGTGCGGGCCCCGCGGACGTGGGACCTTGCGAACCCATGCCTTCCGGACGGCATCGCGGGGGACGACCTCGCCCCCCACGAGCCGGGAATTCAGCTCGATTGTCACGTCGCCCAGACGGATGAAGAACGGGGAAACGACCAAACCATCCCGGCCTGCACCTTCACCCCCGAGGGCGACGTGGATCCCGCTCCTCGCCCGTGCTGGCGGGTCGAGGAGAGCCCAGCATGCTCGGTTACCGACCACCAGCTTCAATTCACGGTCGAGCGTCACGCAAACCCGCCCGAGCTGACGCGCCTGTCGGTGCGCTGCGCCTGCCCCGTTGGGGATGGCGGTCGCTGAGCGCCGGGCTCTCGCGCCTGGGGCCCGCGCAGCGCGAATTGGTTTGGCAGCAGCAGCGCATGCGCTAGCCTGTTACGCGACATGAGCGCCTCGGCGCAGGTAGGCGATGTCATCGCCGGGAAGTTTCGAATCGAGGGCCTGCTCGGCGAGGGCGGGATGGGCGTGGTGTTCGCGGCAACCCACCTCGAGCTGGGCGCCCCGGTGGCCCTCAAGCTCCTGCGCGCCGAGTCCCTGGATCGCGACGAGCTCGTGCATCGGCTGAGGCGCGAGGCGCGGGCGGCGGCGCGCCTTAGGACCGAGCACGCCGCTCGGGTTCTCGACGTCGGCGAGCTCGAATCGGGCGCCCCTTACATCGTGTCCGAATACCTGGACGGCTCGGACTTGGACGCCGTAATCGCCGCGCGCGGCCCCTTAAAGCCGGCAGAGGCGGCGGGCTATCTCCTTCAAGCGTGCGCGGGCATGGCCGAGGCCCACGCCCTCGGCATCATTCACCGCGACCTCAAGCCGGGAAACCTGTTCGTCACGACTCGGCCCGACGGCTCGCCCCTCGTCAAAATCCTCGACTTCGGGATCGCCAAAGCGCCGGCCGAGCTAACCAGCAAGGAGTTTTCCAACACCGACACCCAAACGGTGCTCGGCTCGCCGGCGTTCATGTCACCGGAGCAGATGCGGTCGGCCAAACACGTCGACCCCCGCACCGACATCTGGGCGCTCGGCGCCATCCTGTACTACCTCGTCACCCGGTCCACCCCGTTTCCAGCCGACACCTTCCCCGAGCTGTGCCTCAAGGTCTTGCAGGAGCCGCCGGGCCCGCCGCCTCTCGAGCTCCCGGGTGGGCTCTGGGACGTGATTTCGACGTGCCTGGAAAAGCGCCGGGAGGATCGCTACGCGGATTGCCGGGCGCTGGCCGCGGCGCTCGCGCCGCATGCCGAGGGATCCGAACTTGTGCATATGCCGCGGGCCTCGGCCATGCCGCGCGCCGCGGACCCTGCCGGGGCAGGCGACAGGGGCGCCGCCGCCGAGCCGGAAAGTGCCAGTGCCTCGTCCGACTCAGAAACTCGGTCGGCCATAAAACTGGACACGGCCACCTCGCTCCCAGCTGTCGAGACGGCGGACGAACCGGCGCACTATCGCGGCCAGGCATCCGGCCGCCTCACCACGGCCGCCGGCAAACCGCGAGAAAAAGCCGCGGCGGCGCGAGGGCGCGCGGACTCCTCGCGGGCCGGGCCCTCACGGCGACACCGGCGCCGCCGGCTCGCTTTGGCCACGGCGCTGTTCGTTGCGGGCGCCGGCGCCTTCGCGGGGC
>SLNH01000148.1 GCA_007133195.1 Nannocystineae bacterium
CGGAGTTCCTGTCACCAAGGTCTCCAGGGGACTTTCACCCCCAGGCCACTTCCCGGGTCGCTTTCGCTTCCCGGTTGCCAGCGCCACGTCGTGGCGCTGCGCGCCATGCCTGGCGCACAACGCGAAGAGGCGACCCTTAGGTCGCCTCAAGCATAGTAGCGGGGGCAGGATTTGAACCTGCGGCCTTCGGGTTATGAGCCCGACGAGCTACCGGACTGCTCCACCCCGCAACAAGTCGTCGCTGATTTGTGGGCCCACTTCTACCGGAGTGGTGCGGCGGTGTCAATGCGAGGCCATCGGGTTTTTCGAGGATGAGGACGCGACCGCATTAGCCCGGTTTCGGCCCTCGCCTCGGCATTGAAGTGGTTCGTGAAGCACTTCCATAACGAAGCGCTGCTTGACAGTGCTTCGGGATCGAGATATTTAGCATGGCGAAATGTCTGGCTCGCGAAGCGATAGTCCGCCGGGGGCCGGAGGCGGGCACAAGGCGGCGCTCGATCGGGTGGTCGAGACGGCGATCTATCTGCAGGCGGAGAGCCGGCGCCTGGCCCGCGAGGCGTGCGCCCGCGAGGGGATCACGGCCACGCAGTTAAACGTGCTCAAGCTCCTCGGTGAGATCGGGGAGCTTTCTCTGTCCGAGCTGTCTCGCCAGCTCGCGGCGAAAAACTCCACGGTCACCGGAATCATCGACCGGATGGTCAGCGCCGATCTCGTCATCCGGGAGCAGAGCGCCGAAGACCGGCGGGTGTGGCGGATCCGCGCGACCGAGCGGGGCCGGGCCATCGCCCGCCGCATCGACGTGGCGCCGTGGGACCTTCTGCGCTCGGCGCTAGAGGCCCTGCCCGAGGCCGAGCAGCACGCTCTCATCACCACGTTGGAAAAGCTCGCCGCGCACGTCGAGGCGTCGGTCGCCGAGCTCGACGCGCCCCAGGGCCGGGCGCCCGCCGGGCCCGCAGCGAGCGAGAAGTAGCCGCGCCGCCTGGCGGCGAACCCGCGAAGCGAAAGGACGAGCCGTGTTTCAGTTTACCGAAGAGCAAAAGATGGTGCGGCAGATGGTCCGCCGCTGGACGACGAACTCGCTCGAGCCGAAGGTTTCGGCCATCGAAGAAGGCGAGCCGCCCTATGAGCTCATGCGCGAGTTCGCCAAGACGTTCGGCATCCCCGACATGGTCGTGGGGATGTTCGAGAAGCTCGAAAAGCGAGCGGCCGAAAAACAGGCCGGCGGCGATGGCGGGGGTGGGGGCGATGCAAAACAGCCCTCGCCCGGCATCGGAGGCCCGGATCCGGCGCTTAGCGCCATCGTGAGCCTGGAGCTAACGCGGGTTTGCCCGGGGTTCATGCTGGCGTTCGGCGCGTCGATGGGTCTGGCCGGCGGCGCGATCATGGGCAAGGGGACGCTCGAGCAAAAGCGGCGCTGGGCGCTGCCCATCATGACCTGGGACAAGATCGGCGGCTGGGGCATGACCGAGCCGGCGTCGGGCTCGGACGCGTTCCGCTCCATGCGCACCGTGGCGGTCCCGCGCGGCGACGGGTACGTATTAAACGGCCAAAAGACGTTCATCACGAACGCGCCCTACGCCGACATCCTGGTCGTGTACGCCAAGATCGATCACGGCGACGGTACGCCGCTGTCGGAGCGCCCCATCGAGGCGTTCGTCGTGGAGCGCGGCGACGCGGGGGTCGACACGCCGCCGCCCATGAAAAAGATGGGGATGCACGCCTCGCCCACCGGCGAGATCTTCCTTCAGGACTGCTACCTCCCCGCGGACCGCCTCCTCGGCATGAAGGAAAAGTCCCAGGGGCGCGCGAGCGGCAAGGGCGTGTTCCACAGCGAGCGCACGGGGATGGCGCCGATGGCCTGCGGGATCATCGAGCGCTGCCTGGAGCTAAGCCTCGCCTACGCCAAAGAGCGCGAGGCGTGGGGCCGGCCGATCGCCGACTACCAGCTCGTGCAGGACAAGCTCGCGCGGATGTACATGCACCTGCAGAACGCGCAAAACGCCATGTTCAAGCAGCTGTGGATGGAAAAGCAGGGCATGACGATGACCGACGCGGAGGCGAGCGCCACCAAGCTTTACTGCGCGCGCGCCGCCACCGAATGCGCCATGGAGGCGGTGCAGCTTTTCGGCGGGAACGGCTACATGCAGGAGTATCGCGTCGAGATGCTGGCCCGCGACGCCAAGCTCCTTCAGATCGGCGGCGGCACCGACGAGATCCAGGCGCTCAACATCGCGAGAAACCTCCTTAGCGACGAGGACGACGGCCGCCTCTGACCTCGCGGCTTCGGCCCGCCTGGCTGTGCGACGAGTCCGCGCGCGCCGGGCAGCGCCATGGGGCGGGCGCCGGCCTACCGCGCGCGTCATGTGATATGGTCCGGCGTCCGCGGGCCCGCGCTGCCGCGCTGCCGCGCACCCGCGGCCGAGCCACCACACCGAGAGGAGGGGCCCATGGCGCTCAACATGGATCTCATCGGGAAGACCACCGATCCGCTCGTCCACGAGTACGAGGCGCGCGACGCGATCCTCTACGCCCTCGGCGTAGGTGCGACGCCCGAGGAGCTCGACTTCGTCTACGAGGCGCGGGGCCCCAAGGTCCTGCCCACGTTCGCGGTCGTGCCCGCGTTCAAGGGGCTCCTCGACGCGTGCGGCAAGCTCGGGGCCGACCTGATGAAGGTCCTGCACGGCGAGCAGGAGATCCGCCTCCACCGGCCGATCCCGCCGAGCGGCGCGTTTCAGACCACGGCCACCGTGAAAAACGTCTACGACAAGGGCAAAGGCGCCCTCGCCATCATCGAGACCAACACGACCGACGCATCCGGCGAGCCGGTGTTCGATAACGTGTCGTCGATCTTCGTTCGGGGCGAGGGGGGCTTCGGCGGCGACCGCGGCCCGTCGCAGGACAAGCTCGATCCCCCGGACGACGAGCCGCCCGCGTTTTCCGTCACCCATCAGACCTCGGCCGCGCAGGCGGCGCTCTACCGCCTGTCGGGGGATTTGAACCCCCTGCACATCGATCCCGACTTCGCTGCCAGGGCCGGTTTCGATCGTCCCATCTTGCACGGCCTTTGCACCTATGGCTTCGCGGGACGCGCCGTCGTCGCCGAGGCGTGCGGCGGCGACCCGCACAAGCTTCGCGCCCTGTCGGCTCGCTTTACCGGAGTCGTCTATCCGGGAGAGGCGCTCACGACGTCGGGGTGGCGACGAGAGGACGGAACGTATCTCATTCAGACGACGACCCACGACGGCCGCACGGTCCTCGGCAACGCGGTCGCCGACGTGACGGCGTGAGCGAGAGCGCGGCGCATACCATCGGCGGCCACTACGAGGCCGAGCTCGCGGCCGCTGAAGCCCTGGCCACCGAGGCCGGGCCGCTGGTCCTGGGGTATCGCGACGGCGACCTCGGGGTCGAGATGAAGGTTCACGACGAACCGGTCACGGCCGCCGACAGGGCCGCGTCGGATCTCGTCGTGCGCGGGCTCGAAAACCAGTTCCCCGCCGACGTGGTCATCTCCGAGGAGCGCGCCGACAACCTCGAGCGCCTGTCTAGGGATCGCGTCTGGTACATCGATCCCATCGACGGCACCAAGGATTTCATCCGCGGAGAGTCCGGCTTCGCGATCATGATCGGCCTCACCGAAGCGGCGGCTCCCGTCGCCGGCGTGCTTTATCAACCCACCGAGGATCGCATGTTCTTGGCGGCCCGAGGCGCAGGCTGCTGGCTCGCGCAGCGCGGCGCCCCGCCGCGGCGGCTTCACTGCTCGGATGTGACCGAGCTATCCGAGATCCGCCTCGTGGCCTCGAAGTCTCACCGCGGCCGGGCGCTCGACGACGTCAAGTCGAGGCTCGGAATCAGCGGAGAGCTCAACATCGGCTCGGTAGGTCTGAAAATCGGCATCATTGCCACCGGGGAGCGCGACCTTTACGTAAACCCTGCCAGCCGTACCAAGCTGTGGGATTCCTGCGCGCCGCAGATCGTCATCGAGGAGGCCGGCGGCAGGCTCACCGACCTTCACGGCGATCCGCTGCGCTACGACCTCGAGGACACGCACAACCGTCGCGGCCTCGTCGCGTCGAACGGCCGCCTGCACGAAGCCGTGATCGAGAAGCTCGCGCCGATGTTCCCGCGGCCCGGCGAGACCGCTTAAGTTCGCGCGCCGGTCGGTAACGCGCGCTGCGTGCCGCCTCGGAGTCTCCGGGCGGGAGCTTCGTTCTATGCTACGGTACAGGATATGGGCGATCCCGCTCGCGCTGACGCGGCGCCGGCGAGCGAGGAGCCTTCGCGCCTCCTCCTCCTTTACGATGGCACGTGCGGCCTGTGCCACGGCCTGGTCCGCTTCTTGGCTCGCCGCGATCGCCGCGATGCGCTCCGGTTCGCCGCGCTGCAAAGCGATCTCGGCCGCACCATCGTCACCCGGTCCGGGGGCGACCCCGAGGTGCTCGAGACCCTTTACGCCGCTCGCGACGCCGACCGGCTCGCCGCCGATCCAGAGGGCGCTCCACTGTCTGTGCAAGTCAAATCGCGCGCGGCGATCACGGCCATCGCGTCTGTCGGCTGGCCCTGGCGCGCGCTGACCGCGCTGCGCGTCGTCCCGCGCCCCCTTCTCGATCTCGGCTACCGGCTCGTCGCGCGCACCCGCTACCGTCTATTCGGAACCCGCGCCTGCGAGATCCCCTCCCCGGAAGAGCGGCAAAAGTTCCTCGGCTGAGCGCGGACACCGGGCGCGCCAGGCGCCGCCTCTCACCCCATCATCGGCAAGCGACAACAAGCCGCGCGCGGCGTCGGGCGGCTACGTGCCGGCGACGGTCATGTGCGAGACACGGAAGGTCGGGCACGCGGTAGAGCTCCGCATGTCCAAATCGCTCGCCACGGCGTCGATGCGCTTCAGCAGATCGTCGAAGTTTGCCGAGATCGTCACTTCGGTGACGGGATAGGTGAGCTCGCCGTTTTCGATCCAAAAACCAGACGCACCGCGAGAGAAGTCACCGGTGACGGGATTGAACCCAAACCCCATCATGCTCGTAACGTAAAGTCCGCTGCCTACGCCCGCGAGCACGTCTTCGCGCGACCGCTCCCCGGGCCGCATGATGAGGTTCGACGCCCCCGGTCCGGGGGAGCCGCCGACGCCTCGGCTCGCGGAGCCCGTGGATTTTCGGCCTAGCTTGCGCGCGCTGTAGGTGTCGCAGAGCACGGTCTCGAGCACGCCGGCGCCGACGAGGCGGTTTTTCCGCGTGGGGAGCCCCTCTCCGTCGAACGGCCGCGAGCCGGGACCGCGCACGATGAGCGGATCGTCCTCGATGGTGACGAGCGGCGAGGCGACCGGCGTGCCTTCGCGATCGACCAGATAGGAGCTCTTTCGATAAAACGCCCCGCCGTTGGCCACCCCGAATACCGTCCCCACGATCGAGCGCCCGGCCTCGGGATCGAACACCACCGGCACCTCGGCGGTCTCCGCCTTGCGCGCGCCGAGCTGGGCCACCGTGCGCCGCGCGGCCTCCTCGCCCACCGACGTCGCCGGGTCGAGCTGGCTCACGAACCGGCTCGCCGTCCACCAGTGGCCGTTTCGCTTCTTGCCGTCCTCATCGTCACAGATGGGCTCGACGGTGAGGCCGGCGAAGGTGCCGGGATAACCGCGGCAAAACCCCGCCGTGGTCGCCAGCGCCATCGCGCCGGTGATCCGCGAAAACGTCCCGCCGTCGGAGTTCGTCACCCGGGGGTCGAAGTCCAGCGCCGCGCGCTCCCCGAGCTTGGCCCGCTCGAGGGCGTCCTCGGCGCTGATCTCGGCGACGCTCGGGTCATACAGATCCAAGTCGGGGACCTGGGTGGCGAGCTCGTCCCGAGCCGGCAGCGTATTGAACTCATCGGGCTCGGAGAGCGAGGCGAGCTCGACCGCCTCCCCCACGAAGGCTTCGAGCGGCTCCGGGCGAAGATCGGACGTATAGGTAACCGACGCCCGCTTATCCACGAACACTCGGAGCCCTAAAGCGCGGCTGCCCGCCTCGTGGAGCTGCTCGGGCTCGCCCAGGCGAACTTTTGCTGTGAGCTCGGCGCCGTCGCGCACGAGCACCTCGGCGTCGTCCGCGCCGCGGTGTTTCGCGAGCTCGGCGGCGCGCTGGGCGACGTCTTCGAGCTCAGCCAGCGTGTCTTGCGTACGTTTCGTCATGAGGTCTGCGTGCCGCCCACGGTGATGCCGTCGATCTTCACGGTTGGCGTGCCCACGCCAACCGGCACTGACTGCCCCTCCTTACCACATGTCCAAATGCCGTCGGACAGCTCGTAGTCGTTTCCGAGCATGGACACTTTGCGGAGCACGTCAGGCCCGTTTCCAATGAGATTCACGCCCTTGAGGGGCGCGGTGATCTTGCCGTCTTCGATGAGGTAGCTCTCGGTGAGCGAAAACACGAAGTCCCCGTTCGAGATGTTCACCTGACCGCCGGAAAACCTCCCCGCGTAGATGCCGCGCTTGACCGAGCGAACGATCTCGTCTGGGGCGTGCGGCCCCGGTCGCAAGCTCGTGTTGGTCATCCGCGGCATCGGCATGTGCCGGAACGACTGCCGGCGCCCGTTCCCAGACGGCTCCACGCCGAAGTGCTTGGCCGAGAGCCGATCGTGCATATAGCCGACCAGCACGCCGTCTTCGATGAGGACGTTTTCCCGCCCTGGGCTCCCCTCGTCGTCGACATTGATCGAGCCTCGGGAATGCTGAACGGTGCCATCGTCGACCACCGTGCACAGCTCGGACGCGACGCGGTTGCCGATTTGCCCCGAGTAATTCGACGTCTCCTTGCGGTTGAAGTCCGCCTCGAGACCGTGGCCGATCGCTTCGTGAAGGAGAATGCCGGAGTCGCCGGCGCCGAGCACGACTTCGAGCTCTCCCGCGGGCGCGTCCCGAGCATCGAGCATGGCGATCGCGATGCGCGATGCCTCCCGCCCGTGCCACGCGGCGTCGCGCTCTCGCTCGGTGAAATACGAAAGCCCGTAGCGACCGCCGCCGCCCGAGGAGCCTGACTGGCGCTTGCCGTCGCGCTCGGCCACCGCCCGGACGCCCATGCGGATGAGCGGTAGCTGATCGCGAGACATTCGCCCGTCGGAGGTGACGACGAGAATCTCGCGCAGCTGCTCGGCGAGCGACGCCTCGACTTTCACGATCTGCGGATCGGCCTTTCGCGCCGCCTCGTCCGCGCTTCGCAAAAGCGCCAGCTTTTCGTCCGGAGGCACGACGATGGACGGCGTACCCACGGGATACACGTCACCTACGGTCACCGGCTCCACGGGCACGGGCGCCGCGCCGCCGCCGCTCCGCGCGATTTGCCCGGCCGTGCGCGCGGCCTTGGCCATGCGGTCGAACTCCAGATCCTCGCTGTAGGCGTAGCCCGTCGCGTCGCCCGCGGTGACGCGCACGCCGAGCCCCAGCGACACGCCGCGCCCGACCTGCTTGATGCGCTCGTCCTCGAGGACGTAGTCCGCGCTCATGCGGTACTCGAAGTACAGATCGGCGTAATCGCCGCCGCTGTCCAGCGCGATGGCGAGCAGCCGGGTGGCGAGCTGACTGTCGATGGCCGCCTCACCGCCCGGCGAAAACGGCGCTCGAAACGTGGCCTCCTTTTCCATCGCCCCAATGTGGGCATGGAAATCGTGCCGGGGCAAGCGAGCGCGGGACGCCCGCCCGCGTCAGCCCCGATTTTCGCGTCCGCTGAGCGCGCGCAGCTGGGCCTCCGCGGCCCGGCTCGCTTCCTGGATCTCGGCCTCTCCGCCGCCGAGCCACATGCGCCCAAACGCCCCGAATGCCTGAAACTCGAGCAGATTGATGGGCGAGGCCTTCTCGGCTTCATTGGCCGCGAACGCCGCGTAGCCCGCCGGGTGAACCTCGAGTATGTACAGGGCTTCGCCGCTCGTGATCATCTCGCCGTGGCGCATCCGATTGATGAGCTGCGATTGCTTGCCGTCCAGACCGGTGATGATCTGCGACGAGACGATCCGAGGGGCCAGCCGGTCGGTCTCTGCGGCGTTCATCTTGGCCAAGATGGCGTCGCCGGCGGCGCGCACCTGGCCCTGCTCGTCGTCGTGAATCTCGAGCAGCCCGTAGGCGCGCTCCACGATCTGCATGCCGGGTTGAACGTTCGTCGCCTTCAGCGCCGCGTCGGTCAGCTGGTTGACGGCGATGCCCGGCGCGAGCTCGATAAACAGCGACGCCTGCTCCTCCAGCGGCATGAAGCCCTGGCAGATCGTCTGCAGAAAGCCAGTGAGCTGCGGCTGAAGGTTGTCGAGAATGGTGTACGCGCGCAGCTCCATGAAGGGCCTAACCTAAGTCAGGGCCCGCGAAGCTGTCAACGTCGCGAGGGACGCGCGACGAGGCGCGCAAGCCAGCGCCCGCCGCGCGGGCCGGGCCCGCCTCGCACACGGAACAGATCGCCCGGGCGGCGAATCTAGCGCGGGCCGTCGCTCTCACGCCGGCCCGGGTTGTACCCGGCAAGAAGGCGGCTATGCTACCGGGCCATGACCTCGTTGCAGGCAACCGATCCTGAGATTGCAAGACTCATAGACGGCGAATCGCGAAGGCAGCGCGATTCGATCCGCCTCATCGCTTCCGAGAATTACGCGTCGGCAGCCGTCATGGAGGCCACCGGCTCGTGCCTCACGAACAAGTACTCCGAGGGGTACCCGAGCAAGCGCTACTACGAGGGACAGGAGTTCATCGACCAGGTCGAGCTCCTGGCCACGGAGCGGGCGCGCAAGGTGTTCGGCGCCGAGCACGCCAACGTGCAGCCCTACTCGGGGTCGCCGGCCAACCTCGCCGTGTACCTGGCGTTCCTCAAGCCCGGCGACACCGTGATGGGCATGGCCCTCCCGGCCGGGGGGCACCTCACGCACGGATGGAAGGTCTCGATCACCGGCAAGTACTTCCGCGCGGTGCAATACGGCGTGCGCCGAGACACCGGTAACATCGACTACGACGAGGTGCGCGACCTGGCGCGCCGCGAAAAGCCCAAGCTGCTGTGGGCGGGCGGAACGGCCATCCCCAGGAAGATCGACTTCGAGGCCTTCGCCGAGATCGCCAGCGAGATCGATGCGATCTTCGTCGCGGACATCGCCCACATCTCCGGGCTCGTGGCCGGCGGAGCGCACCCCTCCCCCGTCCCCCTCGCGGACGTCGTCACCAGCACCACGCACAAGACGCTGCGCGGCCCGCGCGGCGGCATGATTTTGTGCCGCGAGGAGCATCAAAAGAAAATCGATCGCGCGGTGTTCCCCGGCCTTCAGGGCGGACCGCACAACCACACCACCGCCGCGCTGGCCGTCGCGCTGGAAGAGGCGAGCCGGGACGAATTCAAAGCCTACGCCCACCAGATCGTCAAAAACTCCCAGGCACTGTCCGCGGCGCTCGTCGAGCGCGGCTTCGACCTCATCTCCGGCGGGAGCGACAATCACCTCATCCTCTGTGATCTCACCGGCAAGGGAGTCCCTGGAAAGGTGGCTTCCCAGGCGCTAAACCGCGCACACGTCGTCCTCAACTCGAACGCGATCCCCTTCGATCCGCGCAAGCCGTTCGATCCCTCGGGCATCCGGCTCGGCACCGCCGCCGTGACGACGCGCGGAATGAAGGAGGGTGAAATGACCCAGATCGCCGAGTGGATCGATCAGGTCGTGAGTCGCCCCGACGACGAAGACCTCCAAAAGCGAATCGCAGGCGAAGCCAAAGAGCTTTGCGATCGCTTCCCGGCCCCGGGCGTTTAGATAAGCTCGGCAGAAGTGATGAACCGTCCTGCGCCCGCCCCTAGCGGGGGCGAGGGCGAGCGCAGGCCGGCTCCCAGGTCATTCTTGTCCTCGCTACGTTTCTGATCGTTGTTTTTCCGTGGTTCACGACTTTCGCTGTGAACCACTAGGCGCATCGCGCATCGCGCATCGCGCATCGCGCATCGCGCATCGGAAGGGCGGCCCCGTATCTTGGCGGGTGCCGCCCACCCGGCCGGGCCTCGGACGCGCGCGGCGGGATTCTCCCGACGACGCACGCGGATCGCTCGCGCCGGCATCGTCCGGCCGCCGACGGCCGAAGGTCGCGGGCGGCAGGCAGCCGCATTTTCAGCCTGCGGTCACGCGAGGTGACGAGCCAGTAGGCCGCGCGACTTCGAGGTGGTCGGCCAAGCGCGCGCCGAACGCGCGCAGCAGTGGCCCGCCTACCGAGTCGCAGTGCTCTCCGCCCGCGCGCGCGGAGCGGAGAGCGCGGCTGACTCACGAAAATGGCCGCGCGCCCCTGGCCACCGGGCACGCAGACAGGCAGGCGTTACGCTACATCGCGGGGAACGCGGGGCAGTCCATCAGGTCTTCCTCGGAGTCCGCTTCCGCGTAGCACTCCACCGCCTCTTTGAACTCCTCGCTCTCCTCGACGCCCTCCCGGCACTCCTCGAGCATCTCCTCGATCTCAGCGTCGTCCACGTCCTCCTCTTCCCCAGCCGCCTCAGCGAGCTCCTCCATGTTGTCCATCATGTTCTCGCACACGTCGCCACTGTCACAACCCGCCGCGCCGAGCGCGAAGCCCCCCGCGAACAGAGCAGCCACGACCAACTTTGCTGTTTTTCCCATGACGAGTCCTTTCGTAATTGTTCGAGCCTCGGTGGGCATAGTACCAAGAATCTGCGATCGCAGATAAGACTTTGCAGCACAGAAAGCGCGCCGCCCATTCATCGTGCGAGGCGTGATCCTCGGCACGACGCGACGCGCCCACGAGCATTCCCCACCACCGCTGCATGCCTGGCCCGCGATCGGGACGAGCGCCGCTGCCGCGGCCCATTGCCTCCAAGGAGGAACGCATGAGCCCTGTCGCCTTCCCCCTCTTCATCGTCCTGCTCACGGCATCCCCCGTCCCGGCCGAGGCGCCCGCCGCCCCCGACGCCCGACCCGACCCGGGCACGACCTACCAAGTGGTCAATGTGCCGGCCGACGATGAGCTAAACGTGCGCGCACAGCCCGGCATCCAGGCCGAGGTACTCGACACCCTGGCGCCGGGCACGCGCGGTGTGGTCGCGAGCGGCGTGTGGCAGCCCCACGCCGGAGGCACCTGGTTCGAGATCATAACGGACGATGGCGAACGCGGCTGGGTAAACGCCCGCTTCGTCACCGCCGAGGACGAAGAGTCGCCGCAATTCCCCCTCAGCTGTGGAGGAACCGAGCCTTTTTGGTCCTTGGCGATCGCTGCGGGGGAGGCGGACTACTCGACGATGGCCGGCGACGAAGCCACCTGGGCGGCCAGCGACTGGAAACCCGCCGCAGGCCGCCAGCCGGGGTATCACTTCGCCGTCCGCCTGCAAGCGGACCCGGAGGCCGAACCGGCGCAGGCCACCGACGTCGGCTGGCTGACGGTGAGCCGGGCGCGGGACTACTGCAGCGACGGGATGTCAGAGCGCCGGCACCCTTACGACATGACTCTCATCACGCCAGACGAGCAGGTACTGTCGGGGTGTTGCGCGCGCGCCAGGTAGCGCCGAGCCCGCACCAGGCACTCGCCCCACCTCGGCCTTCGCCCATAGCCGAGGCGCGCCCGGGTTCCCTCAGTCGCCGGCCGCGCCGCCGGGCTTTGGAAAATCGAGATACAGGTAGTGGTAGTCGTCGTCCTCGCGCACCACGGACACGTCTGCTTTGCGCGGCTCGGTGTCGCCCGCAAACGTCACCACGATCTTGATGCCGCTCGGCAGGGCCGGCTCGCCGTCGCGCGCGCGCCGCCGCGTCGTGCGCTCGGCCCGCACCCCGGCGAGGTCGGTGGAGAAGAAGCGCACGTCGAGGGGACGCATGACGTTGCGCGACGACGGCCGCACCCGATCGAGCAGGATCCACAGCTCGTCGCCCACGATCGCCTGCTCCACCTCTCGCTCCCCCCCGAGTTGGGCGAACACGCGAGCGGTTCCGTCCTCCTCGGGAACGAAACCGAGCCACGTCAGATGGGTCCACGCCCCCCGCGGCGCCGGTGGCGGCGTGGTCGCCGGCACACCGGGCGCCACACCCCCGTACGGGCGCCTCTGCTCGCCGAATGCCGCGCCCGCTACCAGCAACAGCGCGGCCAGCGAAAGCCCGGCCCCGGTGATCGCGCGCGCAGACATACCACCATCGTATGCAGCGGCTTCGCGGGTCGCAACGCGGAACTCAGCGCGACGTCACCACGGCTGGATCCGACAGCGGAAACGGATCGGCGGTGCCGCCGAGCACCGCATGCCGCGCCTCTCCCACGATGAACAGCGAGCCGGCGACGACGATCGCGTCTTCGCCGCCGGCCAATGAGCGCGCGCGCTCGAGGGCCTGCGCGACGTCGGGACATGCGACGACGCGGGCCTGCGGGCACAGGCTGGATGCGAGCGCAGCGACCTGGTCCGCGGCGCGCGCCCGCTCGTTTTTCGCCTGCGTGGCCACCACGACGGACGCCGTGCGGATGATGGGTTCGAGGACGTCCGCCAGGTCTTTGTCGACCGAGCCGCCCACCACCGCGATGAGGTCGCGGCGCGGCACGTCCGACAAGGCGTCGGCGAGGGCGCGCGCGGCGTCGCCGTTGTGCGCGCCGTCCAAGATGATGCGCGGCCGGGTGCCCACCTCTTCCATTCGCCCCGGGCACCGCGCCCGCGAGAGTCCGCGCGCGCGCGCCGCGTGCCCGGCGCTCGGACCGCCCGCCCGCTCGACCGCGTCGGCGATGGCCAGCGCACAGGCGGCGTTTTGTCGTTGGTGGTGCCCGGCGAGGCCGAGGTCTTGGCCTTCGAGCGCCGCTGCGTCGCGCGGAGAAACCCGCGTGATGCCCCGCGCTCCGGCGGCGCGCGCCGCGTCCTCGAGTAGCGTCCCCGCCTCCGGCCGCCCCGCACATCCGATGACGACCTGTTGTCCGGGTTGAAAGATGCCCGCCTTTTCGCGAGCGATGGACGGAATGTCGGGGCCGAGGATCTTTACGTGGTCGAACGAGACCCCGGTGACCGCCGCGACGTCGGCGCCGAGCGCCGTGGTGGCGTCGAGCCGCCCGCCGAGGCCGACCTCGAAGATCGCCACACTCACGCCCGCGTCCGCGAAGAGCTGCGCACCGATCAGCGTGACCTGCTCGAAGAAGGTGAGCTCGCCGTCGGGATCGCACGCCGCCACCGCCTCGCCCGCCGCCAGCACGGCGTCCTCGGAGGCCAGCTGTCCGGCGACGCAAAACCGCTCCTCCACTCTCACGAGGTGGGGCGACGAAAACACCCCGGTCTTTGCGCCCGCCTCGCGCGCGATGGCGTCGTAAAGCGCCGCGGTCGAGCCTTTGCCGTTGGTTCCGCCGATTTGGACGACGAGCGGCAGGCGCTCGCGGAGGTTTCCGAGTCGCTCGAGCGCTGATCGGACGCGCCCCAGCTCCAGGACCGCGCCCCCGCGGCGCGCCCGGTAGAGCCTCTCGAGGAGCTCGCGGTACCGCATGCTCAAGCGCCGTTCGCGCTGCTTGACGCGTGAACCGATCGCCCGGACACCCGATCGTCGGCTTCAGCCGTCGGATCGAACCAGCTCAAAAACCGGGAGAGCGTGCTCTTGAGCTCACGGCGCGGCACGATCCGATCGATCATCCCGTGCTCGAGCAAAAACTCCGAGCGCTGAAACCCCTCGGGCAGCCGTTGGCGGATCGTCTGTTCGATGACGCGGGGTCCGGCGAAGCCGATGAGCGCGTTGGGCTCGGCGATGATCACGTCGCCGAGCATGGCGAACGAGGCGGCCACGCCCCCGGTGGTGGGGTGCAGGAGCACGGAGATGTAGGGGAGCTTCGCCTCGGCCAGGCGCGCGCGCGCCGCCGAAGTCTTGGCCATCTGCATGAGCGAGAGCACGCCCTCTTGCATGCGCGCCCCGCCTGAAGCCGAGAACACCACGGCCGGCGTGCGCGCCTCCAACGCCCGCTCGAACTGCCGGGAGATCTTCTCTCCCACCACGGAGCCCATCGACCCACCCATGTACTCGAAGACGAAAAACCCGACCTCAGCCGGCCTCCCGCCTATCGTGGCCGATCCCGCGCGATAGGCGTCGCCGCGCCCGTGAGATTTGGTCGCCGCCTTCAGGCGGTCCCGATATCTGTTGCTATCAACCCGAAACTCGAGGGGATCCGCGCTTTCCAAACCCTCGTCAGCGGGCCGAAAGCTGCCCTCGTCGAGGACGAGACGCATGCGGGCTTCGGTGGCGAGCCTGCGGTGGTACCCACACTCGGGGCAAACCTGGTGATTTTCCTCAAGATCGCGCTCGTAGAGCGTGGCCGCGCAGGCGTCGCACTTGGCCCAAATTCCCTTCGGGACTGACTTCTTCGGTTCGGGAGGGAGCTTCTTCGATCTCGACCACCACGCCATCGCGCGTGACAGATACCGTGATTCTCGCGCACTACGCAAGCCACTCGGTCCGGCGGCACCATTTTTCTTTCGTAGCGCCGCCAAATTTGCTAAAGATTTTTCCGTGTGTTAGCCAACTTAGACGGCCTACGAGCACCATAGTGAGGTCTAGATGGACGCCGTAATGATCGTGGACGAAATCGCGAGCGACCGCGAAGAGCTGGCTCGCGCCCTCCAAGCCGAGGGGTTCCGTGTGGTGCAATCGGATTCGGCATCGACTGCTGTCCGCGAGCTCTGGGAAGGCACCTTTCTGCTCGTTTTCATTGCATCGATCCTTACCGACAAGGACGCGAGCGAGCTCGCCGACGAGCTCCGCAATCTCGCGCCCGAGGTCGAAACCTACATTCACAGCAAGCAGGACGAGCACTCGAAGCTCGTCCGCAAGGCGACCGACATCCGCGACGGGCTCGTCGCCGTAGCTTGAATCGAGCTACGGCGAGGGGTAGCAGGATTCTGCCCTGCCGTTCGGGGCGGACTTCCCTTCGGAGCTGACGAAACGCCGGCGGAACGCGGCGGGAGCCCCGGTAGCCAAGCGCTGCCGGCGGCTCCGGTGGCCTCGTTCGCAGAGTGAACTCGTGCGCCTTTTCGGGCTCCCTTGCTTATGCGTCGCGCGCGGCGCGGTGCTGGAGGTCTAGAAATTCGAGAAACTCGAGGAGCCTCCCGACCTCGGGCAGGACGTAGCCGGGCTCTGTGATGCCCGCTTCGGCGGCGCGGAGCACGAGTCCCGCGGCGCTCAGCTTGCCGATCGCCTCGTCGACCTCGCTCGGTTCGAGCGCCACGCGCTGGGCGAAGTCATCGACCTCGATCGGGATGAACACGGCGGCCTGGTTGTCCTCGTCGGTTGCGATGCGCTCGTCTGCCAGCTGGCGCAAGCACGTCACCACCCGGTGGTTGACGTTGCGGAGCAGCAGAAGCTCGACCTGCTGGTTGGCGCGCTGGAGGCGCTGGGCCAGGGAGCGAATCATGCGGGCGGCGACCTCCGTGTTCGCCTGCAGCATATCCTCGAAGGTCTGCGCGTCGATCACGAGCAGGCGCGCGTCGCGCACGACGACGGCCGTGGCCGAGCGCGGTCTACCCGTCACGATCGACATCTCGCCGAAAAAGTCCCCCGCCTTCAAGTGGGCGAGCACTTGGTCGCTTTTGCCGAGCCGGCGGCGGATTTCGACCTCTCCGCTCTGCACCACGTACATTTCGTCGCCGTGCTCGCCCTCGCGGAACAGCGTCGTCCCCGCCGCCACGTCCCGGGCGAATCTCTGCATCCGGCCCACGGTCTTCGGATCGCTCAAGCGCCCTCCTCACCTCGCCGCCGCATGGCGCAAGATCTGAAAAAACATCCTCCCCGTCGCTTCGGCGGAGCCAGCGATGCCGCGCAGGCGCCCCGCTTGATCACTGATTCGGCTCGCGTGACGAAGCGACACCTCGGCGATGCGTAGCCCGTAGCGGATCGCCTTGACCTGCATCTCGACGTGAAACCCGCGGCCGCGATCGCTGAGCCCGAGGGCGATGAGCGCGGGGAACTGAATGGCGCGAAACGGGCCTAGATCCTCGTATCGGTGGCGGTAGAGCGCGCCGATGAGTTTGAGCGCCACGCGCGCTCCGAGCGCCGGCACCCGCTGGCGCACGCCGATCACGAGCTCGGCGTTGTCGTTGCATATCGGCGCCACGAGGGCCGGGATATCAGCTGGATCGTCGGTGCCGTCGCCCGCCATGAACACCACCACGTCCGGCGGGGTGGGCAGCGCCTCGAAGTGGCTTATCGCCCGGCGGCACGCAGCGCCGTAGCCCCCGTAGGGCTCGCGGCGAACGACGGCGCCGGCGTCGAGGGCGACTTGCGCGGTGAGGTCGGTCGAGCCGTTGTCGACGACGAGCACGGAGCGGAGGGTGCGCGGGGGAATCGCGGCGAGGACCTCGCCGAGCGTATCAGCGCAGTCGCGAGCCGGAATCACCGCGTCGACGACCCATCGCTTGGCGACGTCGGACAACACGAGCCAGCGTAGCTCGAAGCGCTCTCGTTCTGCCACCCGCGCCGCCGGCCCTTTGCCGGAAATGCCGATCGCCGGCGCCTTCTCGCCGCTGGGCCACCGCGCTTGACGGGATCCCCCCTCCCGGGCAAGCTGCCCGGGCCCATGGGAGCGACGTACAAGGACGCAGGGGTCGATATCGCCGCGGGCGACGCCTTGATCGAGCGCATACGGCCCCTCGCGGCGCGCGCGAGCCGCCCCGAGGTGCGAGCGGGCATCGGCGGCTTCGCCGGGCTCTGCGCCATCCCCGAGGGCTACAGGCGGCCCCTGCTCGTGAGCGGCACCGACGGCGTCGGCACCAAGCTCAAAACCGCGTTCGAAACCGGCCGCCACGACGGCATCGGCGTGGATCTCGTGGCGATGGCCGTCAACGACGTCGCCGTCACCGGGGCCGAGCCGCTGTTTTTCCTCGACTACCTCGCTGCGGGGGCGCTGTCCTCGATCGCCGCGGAGGCCGTCATCGCCGGCATCGCCGAAGGCTGCGGCGAGGCGGGCTGTGCGCTTTTGGGTGGCGAGACGGCCGAGCTGCCCGGGATGTACCGGGAGGGCGAATACGAGCTCGCCGGGTTCTGCGTGGGCGTGGTGGAGGCCGACGACGTTCGCGACGGGCAGGGCATCGAGCCCGGCGATGCCCTCGTGGGCGTCGCCTCGGCGGGGCTTCACGCAAATGGGCACTCGCTCGCGCGCAAGGTCTGCTTCGAGATGCTGTCCTTGTCGCCGGACGACGCACCGGCCGAGCTCGGCGGCGCCACCGTCGCCGACGAGCTACTTAGGCCGACTCGGATCTACGTGCGAGCGCTGCGTGCGCTCGGCGAGGCCGGGGTTCGCTACAAGGCGGCGGCACACATCACCGGGGGTGGCCTCGTGTCGAATCCGCCGCGCATGTTGGCGACGGACGAGCTCGGGGTGGTGCTGCGCACGGACACATGGACCGTGCCGCCGATTTTCGAGCTCATCGCTTCCGCCGGCGTAGATGACAGCGAAATGCGGCGAACGTTCAACATGGGCCTCGGCCTCGTCATCGCCTGCGCCCCCGAGGACGCAAACGCGGCGTGCGCGGCCCTGGCCAAGGCCGGCGAGCGCGCGAGCGTCGTAGGCGCCGTGGAGCACCGGGGCTCGGCGAAAGACGCGGTGCGCTTCGCGTAGCCGTCGGTGCTCCCTCGAGTGACCCGATGCGACTTGGCGTCCTCGTATCCGGCAGCGGTACCAACCTTCAGGCGCTCATCGACGCCCGCGATCGCGGCGAGCTCTCCCCCGCCGAGTTGGCCGTGGTGATCGCCAACCGGCCGCGCGCCAAAGCGGTCGAGCGGGCGCGCGACGCCGGCATTTCCGCCGAGGTCGTGGACCACACCCGGTTTGGAGGCGACCGCCGGTCCTTCGAGGAGGCGCTCGCATCCTGCCTCGACAGTTTTGGCGTGGAGGCCGTGATCCTGGCGGGGTTTATGCGCGTGCTTTCGCCGACCTTCGTCGACCGCTACCCGAGGCGCATGCTCAACACCCACCCCTCTCTTCTGCCCGCGTTCCCCGGGGTGCGGGCTCCGGAGCAGGCGGTCGCGCACGGCGTCAAGGTCTCCGGGTGCACGATCCACTTCGTAGACGCGGGGGTCGATACGGGGCCCATCATCTTCCAGGCGGCGGTGCCGGTGCTCGACGCCGACGACGCCGCCTCGCTGCATCGCCGGATTCTCGCCGAGGAGCACGCGCTTTTGCCAAAGGCGGCGCGACTTATGGCCGCGGGGGCGCTCATTTGCGAAGATCGGCGCGTGCGCGTCGTCGAAGCGGCTTAGGGAGGCCCACCGCGGGCCGCCCCCGCGGCTCGGGCGAGCGCGCAGGCGACACAGCCGATGCCGACTAATACCTATGATCTCATCGTCATCGGCGACGACGCCCCCGGGC
>SLNH01000344.1 GCA_007133195.1 Nannocystineae bacterium
GACTGGTGCTCGAAGAGCAGAAGCTCGAGATAGATGCCCTTTTCCTCGATCTCGAAGGCCACCGATTCGTACGCGCCCAGGCTCTCCGGATCGTGCTCCGGGGCGGTGGGCGCGAGCTCGAAGCCGACCGACTCCAGTCGCCTCACATAAAGCTCGAGGGTTTCGTTCATGGGCTCACCGTCGCTCGCCGCGCGGGGCGCGTCATCGTCGGGAGCCGGCGAGGCGCCCTTGCCCTCGGACTCCGTCGCGGGCTGCGCATTGTCC
This sequence comes from Nannocystineae bacterium, assembly GCA_007133195.1. GTDB lineage: Bacteria > Myxococcota_A > Polyangia > Haliangiales > Haliangiaceae > SLNH01. The sequence goes on from SLNH01000344.1 coordinate 265, forward strand.
CCCGACGCCTGCCCGCGCGGCCTCTCCTCGCTCTCCCCCGGGCAGGCGAGAGCGACGAGTCCGAAGACGACTCCGAGGGCTGTCCCGCGAAAAGTGCCGCCGCGATGTCCCAACTGGCGCCCCGGGGAGGCGCCTGGCTGCTTCGAGGCGCGGCTCGGCCCCCCTTGCGTGCGCCTTCGCTTGCCCGGCTCGAGTTCGCGCTCTCCGCTGGAACGGGACGCTTTGTCCGCCCTCGCTCCGGCTCCAGCCGGCGCGTGCCTGCGCTCTTTGAAAGCCATCAGTCCTCGCAGTGCCGTCGGCCGCTCTCGTCCGCCTAGGGTTGTACTACGACGGGGCGCCTAGAAAACCTTCCGCGGCCAGATCCGCCGGCTGCGCGCCTCGGTCTCGCGGCTCATCTCCCGGCCCCTGGCGACCTGGTGCTCCGCTTGGCGAATCTCGTCGACGTGGCGAGCGAGGGTAGCGCCGTTCACGTAGAGCCTGCCGCTTCGCGCAGTGGGCAAGCGCGCAGAAGCTCGCGTGAGATAGGAGCCGAGGCGCACCGGCTCGCCGACGTTCGCGAACGAGTCGCAAGCCGGGCGAGCACAGCTCAGCGACGGCAGCGGAGGCTGGGCCCGCGTCGTTTCGGACCAGCCCCCTCGTCGAACAACGGACCGGCAAGGCTGGGCACCTGGCGCTCACGCTAGCGAGGTCGCCCAAAGGCAAGTACCATTTTTTGGATCATGAGCTCGCTCGCGCCCCGCAGCTATAGCGTCGTTCTCGAGCCCGACCCCGAGGGAGGGTATGTCGCAGTCGCTCCCGCCTTCCCAGGTTGTTACAGCCAGGGAGAAACCGTAGAAGAAGCGCTGTCGAACGCGCGCGAGGCCATCCTACTAACCATCGAGGACATGGAAGCCCAGGGCGAGCCGATTCCCGATCCGAGCGGAGAGATCATCGGCAAGGTCGCGGTTGGTGAGTAGTCGTGGCACGGCTCCCGCAGGTATCCGCGCGCGAGGCCATCCGCGCCTTTGAGCGGGTCGGTTACGAGGTAGTTCGCCAGCGAGGCAGTCACATTCGACTGCGCGATTCCGCGGGAACGCGCGCGGCCCTAACCGTACCCGACCACAGCCCGCTCAAGGCCGGGCTCCTTCGTCGTCTCCTGCGCGACGCCGGCCTGTCGGTAGACGAGTTCATCGACCTTCTCGGGTAGACGACGCGCGGCCCGAGCGGCGAGGCCCTCGCGCGGCGTAAGGTCGCCCCTCGGCCAGCAGCGCCAGCTCGCCGGGCGGACTCGCGCGGGTGGGCCATTTTTCCCGGATTGGACCGGCGTCGACGAGGAGGATCACGCCGGCCTGCCGGAATGCCGCCACCGCCGCGAAGAGCTCGGCGAACTCGCCTTCGCTTACGGAAAACGTCTGGCTGGCGGAGCCGCGCGCCTGGGCGCGATGAGCGGATCTGCGCACATCGCAGGAGCCGGATCGCCATCGTCAACGGCGCGATCGCGCAACGTGAACGCGCCGATCACGATGGTGAACGCCGCGATCGCCATCGCGAACGGCTCGATCGCGCATCGTGAACAGGCGGTGTGAGGGGTCGGCGAGCCTACGGTCTTTGTCGCAGGCGACGGGGAGCTCGCATCCCGGGGCGGCGCGCCACGCGCGAAGGTGCGCCTTGAAGACGTGGCCGCAGCCGACGATGCCGATCTTAAGGTTCGCCATCGCGGGCCGATCCTAACGCTCCCGCCCGGCGGCATCATCAAGGACCGCCTCGCACACGGCATGCTCCAGCGCCTGAGCGAGCACCTGGGTCTCGCCGGCACCTAGGTCCCACGCAGCGATCAACCTGCGGGACAGCCACGTCCGGCAGCATTGTAGGAACTTCGGTCACACGGCCTGCGACATCGTCCCGCTCTGCTCCCCCCCGGAGCTTCGCGAGTACTGAATCGGGCACCGCCGCTCGATCGCGAGGGAGCCAAGCAGGTCCAGTCGCCCAGTCCGTCCAGGAAGGATCAACGGGGCGCATTGACGACGAGGATACTATCCACGCTCGACCGCGCGCCGCAGGTCGTTTAGGGACTCTTGATTGGCCGATACCTTGCGGCGCTCGAGCTCGTCGATAAAGCGAGAGCGGCTCAAGCCGGCGATCTCCGCTGCTTTCCCTTGCGATATCCGGCCCTCCGCGTTCGACCGAGCGGCTCCTCGATCGCGCGATCCGAATGCGCGCGGGCGGCATGAGCATCCCGGCGCTTTCGCACCAAGACGCCGTGGTCCTTACGGCGGTGAAGGCCCCCGGCGACCTGGTCCCCCGCTTGGCGAATCTCGTCGACGTGGCGAGCGGGGGCAGCCGCCGTTCACGTAGAGGCTGCCAGCTTTCGCGCAGTGGGCGGCGTAAGGGTTGAGCTGATTGCAGGCTTCGTAGATCCTGAACGCCGGATGGATTGGCGGCAGAACGAGGCGATCGCCGGTGCGTGGCGGAAAAGGGTGTTCTCGGATTGCAGATGGGAGCGGAGCGAGAACCAAGCGGGAGCTCTGACCGTCCCCGGTGAATCCGGGGGCTTTTTCGCGCATTGCGAGGAAGAGCTTCCGGGTCGCCGCGTGTATCTAAAGCCCGAACTACGCGACGACGGCGAGGCCAACCAACGAGCTGCTCGGGAGAAGATCGCGGCCGATCTAGCCCACGACATCGGCCTCACGGTACCTCCTGTGCTGCTCGCGCGCCGTGAGGATCGCGAGCCCGGCGAGGAAGAATTCGTTTGCGTCTCGCTCGTGTTGACACGGACTCAGTGGTCTTGGCGCCAGATCCGGCCCATTCTAGAGCGAGGTGGAGATCGCATTCGTGAGCAGCTGCGCGAGCGCGTCGCTGAGGAGGCATCGCGAGCTTTGGTATTCGACACCTGGGTGGGCCAGACGACGGGTCATAAGGACCACCCGCACAATATCGTTTTCGGTTACGACGGCCGCGGCCAGCATCAACTGGCCCATGGCCGCTTTATCTTTCTCGATTTTGCTTGGGCCTTAGGCTTCGGTAACTGGTTCCCAACGACGAGCTGTGAGATCGCCGGATTCCCAGAGCTTATGCTGAGGGAGGTTGACCGGAGCAAGATTTTTGCTAGGCGCACCTTTACGAAGCCGTGCACCGCGTTCCCGCCCCATTTCTGCCCGACGAGCAGAAAGAGCTGATCTACCGCGGGCTCGTGGCGCGGCGGGACCTACTACGCCCGGCTTTCGATCGCTATCTGTCGGGAGGGCGAGGATGAAGGTCACTTATCATGAAGCCATCATCAGCTTCTGCTTCGATCTAACAGATCCGAAGGCGCGCTCGATCCCCGTCGCATGTCTGCTCGTTGGCGAGAGCGTAGAGGGGACGCGGTTTGCGGCGTCGGCCGTCGTCCTTCCTGGGAGTTCGCTAGACCTGGATCCGCTTTCGCGAGAGATCCTCGCCGACGTGCCGCAGCTCCTCAAGCAGCACGTCGGCGCGGTCATCAGCGACCTTCCCGCCGATGCTCCGCTCGAGCAAATCCTGCGTTCGCTCCACCACATCCTTCGCAACAGCCTTCATGTCGCAGCCACTCGGCCGGCGTGCGAGATCGAGGTGGCGGCGGACGCGTGGCAGCCTCGCATGGTGGGCATCGCGGTACAGAGCCTCCGAGACGCCCTCGGCCAGCTAACGCGACAGCTCCCGGCCTCTGCCGAACGAGAGCTCCCCCAGCACGCCGGGACCGAGCTCACGAGCACCTGGCCGCTGCGGCCCGAATCATCCGGGCACGCTGCGCAAGCCTAAGCCGAGACGCGGCGCGGATTGCCGTGCCTGTGGCTGCCGCGCCTGTGGCTGCCGCGCCCCACGCCGGGCGGCGTGTACGCGGGGACGGCCTCGCGACCCACTAATGGCGCGGGACGAGCGAGCAACCTCATAGCTCCACGGCCGCCGCCTCGAGCAGCCCCGGGCTCAGCCCATTTCGCTCCCATCGGGAGCGGCGGGTGTCCGAGGCAGCACATGGGCTGGTCACGGTGAGGGTGAGTGGGTTTCGCGGACGAGTTGGCACGTCCTTGATGCCTGGCTACGCTACTAACATGCGCCTACGTGCTACCGTTCGGAACGGTCGCCTCACGGTCGACCAGCCTGTCGATCTCCCCGAAGGGACCGTGTTCGACCTCGTGATCGACGACGAGGGCGATCAGCTCGAGGGGCGCGAACGAGACGCGCTAAACGCCGCCATCTCCCGCAGCCTACGGGAGGACGCGGAGGGGCGCACAGCTACCGCCGATGAGATCATCGAGAAGCTGCGAGCGCGGCGCAGTGGCTAAGCCGGTCCGCACCACGCCACAGGCAGACCTCCACATCCTCGAGCCGGGCGCATGGTGGCGCGAGCACCGGAGCGGAGCGCCGCACCGGAGCTATTCGAGCAAGAGCTCTCAGTGGCCTTCGCTACGATCGCTGCCGCGCCGCACGTGGGTACGCGGTGTCCACATCCCGATGCCGACGTGTATCGCGTGCTCATGCGCTCCACGAGGAATCATGTTTACGACCTCTCCCGCGCCGACCACATTCTGGTGGTCGCGGTCTGGGGAGCCGTGAAGGGTGCAGGCCCAGACCTGGCGGACCTTGCACCGAAGACGTGAGCACGCGCGCCAAGGTCCAGCCAGTCGAACTCCGGATTCAGATAACCTGCGAGCCCAAGCGAGGCGAATTCTGCGCATCCCCACCCGGAGCGGCGAGGGGCGCGGGAGGGGCTCGTCGGGGACGAAGGCTCGGGGTAGCGCCGAGCGCGGCGCCTGCCACGATCGCGCGGATTGAGCCCCGGCATCGCCGCCCTTCGCCGCCCCGGGCGACCTACGCAGATAGCCGTTGAGCTAGATTCGTCGCGGTTTGGCAAATAGTCCGGGGGAAACCGCTCACTTCGAAGCCTGGATCCCGTCCCCAGGGCGGCCGGAAGCGGAGCCGCGCGCCGCGGCGCGGCTCGGGGCCGCAACGACGCCGAAGGCTCGGCGAAGCCGACGAGCTCGGCAGCTGCGCGATCAGAGC
>SLNH01000227.1 GCA_007133195.1 Nannocystineae bacterium
AAAACGACCAAGCCGCCGCCCTCGACGGCGACGCCGGCCCCGGTGGAGGCGCAGGCGGCGCCGCCGAGCAAAGGCGCAGACGCGCCCGCAGAGGCGCGCGCGCCGGGCCGCGGTAGCGGGAGGCCGCGCTCTAGGCCGAGCCGCGAACAAAGCGCGCGCGGAGGAGACGTGCAGAGAAAAAACGGCGTGAAAAAGCGCGAAGTCTCTATCCCGGAGGGATCGAACGCGCTCGCCGAGCTATTCGAGGCCGGCCACGAGATCATGGGCATCGAAAAGCTCCGGCCGGGCCAACCGGAGGCGCTCGAGAGTATCCTCGCCGAACGCGACACGCTGGCGGTGATGCCCACGGGGAGCGGCAAGTCGCTCCTTTATCAGCTCCCCTCGCTCGTCCTCCCGGGACTCACGGTCGTCGTCTCCCCGCTCATCGCCCTGATCAAAGATCAGATCGACAAAATGCTGGCGCGCGGCGTCGCCGTGTGCCGCGTGGACTCGACGCTCACCCCGAAGCAAAAGCGAGAGATGCTCGCGCTGGCCCGTGCGCCGGGCGGCAAGCTGCTCCTCACGACGCCCGAGCGCATGGCCGATCCCGAGTTCCGGGAGGTCCTGCGAGAGAGCGCCGAAGGCGTGGGCGTATCCTTGTTCGTGGTGGACGAGGCGCACTGCGTCTCGCAGTGGGGGCACGATTTCCGTCCCTCGTATCTCGAGCTCAGAAAAGCCATCGACCACGTCGGCCGCCCGCCGGTCTTGGCCACCACCGCCACCGCGCCGCCCCACGTGCGCGAGGACATCCTCCACCAGCTGGATGTTCCAGACGCGAAGGTGGTGACGACGACCTTCGATCGCGAAAACCTTCACTACGAGGTCATCGCGCACCCTGGGGACGACGAAAAGAAGCGCGCCCTCGTCACGCTCCTCAAGAAGCTCCCGCGGCCGGGAATCGTGTACTGCGCCACCGTCAAGATGGTGGAGGCCCTGTACGAGTCGCTCTACCGCCACGGCATCCCCGTGGCGAAGTACCACGGGCGGCTCACCAAGAAAGAGCGCGACGGCGAGCAGGTTCGCTTCATGGAGTCCAAAGACGTGGTGATGATCGCCACGAACGCGTTCGGACTCGGCGTGGACAAGGCGGACATCCGCTACGTGCTTCACTATCACGTGCCCGGATCCCTGGAGGCCTACGCGCAGGAGGCCGGCCGGGCGGGCCGGGACGGCAAGCCAGCGCGTTGCGTGCTGTTGTTTTCGCCCGACGACGTGGCGATTCAGGAGTACTTCCTCGCGGGCACCTACCCCACGCGGCGGCAAGTGCGCGCCGTGTATCGGACGCTCGAAGCGTGGGCCGACCACGAAGAGACGCCCCCCACACCGAAGAACCTCGCGCTCGCCAGCCGCGTCGGCATCCAGCGCACCCGGACGGTGCTCTCGCTCCTCAAAGACGAGGGCTTTGTCATCGAGCCCGAGGAGAACCTGTTCGAGATCCCGGATCCGCCGCCCGATGAGGCGCTCCTGAACGAGCGCGCGAAGCAGTACGAGGGCCGGCGCATGGCCGACCGGCAGCGCCTCGACTCGCTGCTCGAATACGTGCGCACCGCCGGCTGTCGCAACCAGGGGATCCTCCGCTACATGGGCGAAGAGGATCCACCCCTGTGCGGGCGCTGCGACAACTGCCTCCGCTCCCGCGACGCCGCCCTCGCCGCCGCGCGCGAGGCCGAGGGACTCGAGGCGTCGGCCCTGGCCAGATTTCAAGACGAAGACGACGACGAAGGCGACGCGAAGCGGGCGCGGCGCACCGTGCGCGCCCGCGTGGTGCGGATCGACGAGCCGCCGCCCGCCTCCGGCGACGAGGCCGAGCCCGGTGCCGGCGAGACCACGGAGGCCAGCGGAGCCCACGCCGCGGACACTGCCCAGCTCGCGCCCGAGGGCGAAGTCGGTGGCGTGGGGGATGCCGTGACCGACGCCCCGGCCGACGGCGCCTACGACGACGTGCACGAGGCGTACGACGACGACGTGCACGAGGCGTACGACGACGACGTGCACGAGGCATACGACGACGACGCGGACGACGAAGTATTCGCCGACGACGACGAAGACTTCGACGATGACGAAGACTTCGACGACGACGAAGACTTCGACGATGACGAAGACTTCGACGACGATGAAGACTTCGACGACGACGAAGACTACGACGACGATGACGATGACGTAGAGGCGATCGAAACGACCGCTGCGGCGCTGGCCGAAGAGGGGGCGTTGCCCGAGGAGACGGAGATCACCATCCTCGCTCGCAAACGCCAGCCCAAGCCGACAAAGCGCAAGGCCGCCGACAAGGCGGAGCCGGAGCCAGAGGAGCCCGCGAGCACCGGGCGCAGGCGAAAGCGCAGGCGCCGCAAGCGCAAGCGAAGCGCGCTCCCGCCCGCGTCGGCGTTCACCTCGCCGGTTTTGTCATCCACCGCTCCCGCGCCCTCGCGCAGCCCGCAGCGGCGCGGCTCCAAGCAGAGCGCCGGGCCCGTGATCGAGTACGTGCGCGGGCCTATGCGGATCAATATGACTCCCGTGGCGTCTGCCACGCCGAACGATCCCGCGGCCAGTTCGGCCAAGGGGAAGAAGAAGCGCCGCCCCAAGCGAACGGCGGCGGACGCCGCCTCGCACCCTCAGGCACCGCCGCGGGCGGCCGCGCCCGATGCAGAAGCTCCCGCCAAGAAGCGACGGCGGCGAAAGCGGAGAAAGAAGCCCGCCGACAGGGCCACCAACGGCGCCGCTACGCCGGCCGGGGCCGGCGAGCCGATCACGTTCTTCTCGGTCGAAGGATCCGGCGGCGGACGCAAGGATAGCGCGGGAGCCCCGTCGCGGCGGCGGCGGCGACGGCGGCGGCGACGGCGCCCGGACAAGTCTGGTCCCCCGCAAAGCTGAGCCGCGAGCGGGGTCACCTCGGGGACGCGGGTACGTATTCCTGCCCCACGATGACCTCCGCCCACTGCTGCACGCTCACTGGTCCTGCGGCCAGCACGCCGGCGAGTAGGGTGAGCAGCGCGGTCACGAGGGCCGGCGCGATCAGCCAGCTGTCACCCTCGAACCGGCCCCGGCGCTCATCGCGGGGCCAGGGCGATCGGCGCTGGCCGAACCACCCCGCGCGGATGAGGGGCAGAAAATAAGCTGCGTTTAAAAGCGTGCTCGCGAGCAGGACGGCGAGCACCCAGCCCTGCCCGTCGCTCACGGCGCCGAGGCCGAGATACCATTTGCTGATGAAGCCGGCGGTGGGCGGAAGCCCGATCATCCCGATGGCGGCCACCGTGAACGCCACCATCGTGAGCGGCATGCGCCGCCCGATCCCGTCCATCTCGTCTACCCGATGAATGCCGAGCGTCTCGGAAAACGCCCCGGCGCAGAAAAACAGGGTGATCTTCATAATCCCCTGGTGGACGATGTGAACGACGCCACCGAGCGTGGCGAGCGGGCCGAAAATCGCGGCGCCCAGCACGATATAGGACACCTGGCTCACCGTGGAGTACGCGAGCCGACGCTTGAGATCGCGCTGGCGCAGAGCGCGGAGGGAGCCGTAGACGATCGTCACGCTCGCCACGACCGACAGCGGCGCGAGCAGGCCGAGCTCGTTGGCGCCGGCGATCCCGTAGACCTCGTAGACCACGCGCACGATCCCGAACGCGCCGGCCTTCACCACGGCCACGGCGTGAAGCAGCGCGCTCACCGGTGTGGGGGCGACCATCGCGTCGGGGAGCCAGCGATGGAGCGGCACGAGCGCCGTCTTGACGCCGAGCGAGGCGATGAGCCAGAAGAACAAAAGCCACAGCGCGGTGTCGCCCGCGTCGCCGGGGATTTGCAGGGCGCCGCCCGGGGCGTAGTCGATGGGCCCGGCGAGCGTATACAGCAGCACCGTCCCTACGAGGAGCCCCGCGCCTCCCGTGAGCGTGTAGGCGAGGTACACTCGACCCACGCGGATCGCCGCCGCGTCGCCCCTGTGCACGACGAGCGGGTACGTAGACAGCGTAAGCAGCTCGTATGCGAACAGGAACGTGAGCGGGTTTCCCGCCAGCGCGATCGCCACCGTGGCGCTCACGCACAGGCTAAAATGGCCAAAAAATCGTCGTTTGTTTCGGTAAGGCTCGAGGTAGCCGATCGCGAACACGGTGGTGAGGAGCCACAGCACCGACGACAGGCTCACGAACAGGACGCCGAGTGGGTCGGCGCGTAGCACGAGGTCCAAGTCGCTTGTGAGCGGAAGGCGCGCCTCGTAGGAGACCCCGTGGGCGACGCCATAGACCATGAACGCGACGAGCCCGACCTTGCCCACGGCGGCACCGAGGTTGAGCGCCGTGCGCAAGCGCTGGCGGTCCTCGCCGAGGGTGAAGATGACGATGCCAGGCACCAGCGAGCTGGCGATCACGAAAAGCGGCAGGAGTGCGTGCCAGGTCATCCGCCGCCCCCGAAGGGCGCGCCGCGCGAGAGCAGCACGAGCGCGGGTGACAATGAAAAGCCCAGCGCGAGCGCGGCGAGCGCGAGCACGAGCGGCGGCGCCTCTCGCCACAGGCGCCACGGAGACGGGCGCGGCGCGCGGCGGAGCTCGGCGAGCGCCGGCGCGATCACGCGAAACACGTAGCCCGCCGCCATGAGCGTGCCCGCCGGGATGGCCGCGAGGTAGAGCATATGATCGTGATCCGCCGCCGCGGATAGCAGCAGCCACTTTCCGAGGAAGCCCCCGGAGGGCGGAAGGCCGATCAACGAGACCCCCGCGAGGGCGAAGGCGAAAAACCCCGCGGGGAGCGTCCCGGCGGCGCCGCCGAGCTTCGCGATGTCGTCGTGGCCGAGCTCGCGCGCGATGGCGCCCGCGACGGCGAACATCGCCGCCTTCGCCAGCCCGTGCGCGGCGGCGAAATACATCGCCCCCGGCCACGCGTCGCCGCCGAGGGGAAACGCCATGAGCAGATACCCCACCTGCGCGACCGTCGAGTAGGCGACGAGCATCTTCACGCGCGCCGCCACGATCGCCTGTGCGCTGCCCCAGATCACCGCGGCGACGCCGAGCACCCCCATGAGCTCCGCGAGCATGTCATCGGCGTGGGCTGAAAATACGTCGTTCCATATCCGTACCAGGAGGTAAAACGAGCCCTTGATGACGAGGCCGGATAAGATCGCGCTCGCGGGGGCGGCCGCGTTGGCGTGCGCCGGCGGCAGCCAAAAATGCATCGGGAACACCGCGGTCTTGAGCAAGAGACCGGCGGCCATGAGGGCCAGCGCCACATGCGCCACCGGGGACGGGCCGAGCCCCTGCGCGGCCGCCTCCATGTCGACGGCGCCGATCTCGGCGTAGACGAGGGCAACGCCGGCGAGGTAGAGGAGCGAGCCCGTGAGCGTAACGATGAGGTAGCGAAGCCCCGCCACGAGCGCCGCGCCGCCGCTCGCGGCCACCAGGCCCACAGCCGTTACGCCGATGAGCTCGAGCGCTACGTAGGCGTTGAAGAGGTCGCCTGTGAGATACAGACCGCAAAGCCCCGCCCACAGCGTGAGCCAGAGCGGCCAGAAAGCTTTGCCCTCGCGATCACCGGCGAAATACCCAGCCGCGTAGCCGCTCACGATCGCGCCGACGCCGGCCTGAAGCGCGATGAAAAACGCGCTGAGGCCGTCGGCGCGGAGCCGAATGCCGAGCGGAGCGAGCCAGCCGCCCAGGGCGAGATCGCGCGCCCCGTCCCGGGCGACGAACACCACGAGCGCGGCGGCGGCCGCCGTGGCGCCGGCGACACCGAGCGCGATGAAAAGCCCCCGAAGCGCGCCTCGCAGCGCGAACGCAAGCGCCCCCGCCACGCACGGGATGGCGATCACCCACGCGGCGGCCCAGGCCACGGCGATCTGCCCTCCTCGGTCGGCCCCTCGGCCGCATTCTCGGCCTCGGGCGCGCCGCCCTCGCCCCGTTCGCGCCCGCCGCCCCCCGGCTGCTCGGAAGCCGCTCCGCCCGGCGCAGCGTCCTCCGGCAAAACGCCCGATCCCCGCTCCCACTCCATGCGCCGGATGAGCGCCACGGCGTACCCCGTGGCCGCGACGGTCACGACGATCCCGGTGATGACCATCGCGTGCGGGACCGGATCGGGCGCCGCCGGCGGCCGCGCCGAGGCGGCGACGAGGAGCAGGAACACCGACGCCCCCATGACGTTTAGCGAGACCAACTTGTGGATGACCGGCCGCGCGGCGATCGCGCCGTACACGGCCAGCCCGAAACTCAGCGCGGCGGCCGCGCCGTAGATCTCAACCGAACTCATCATCTCCTCCGGTCCGCTCCGGCGTGCGCGGCGGCGGCCTGCCCATGAACACGCCCACGAGCGACAGCGCGATCGAGAGCGTGGCCACGACCTCGATGACGAGGATCAAGCCCTCCGCCGCCCCGCCCCGGTAGTGGAGGAACGGCTCCCCCCGCGCCGGGCCATAGGCGCCGGCGCCGAGGAAGACGAGCGTCGCGGCCACCAGCCCCGCGCGAATGAGCCCCGCCCCGCCCCGCCGCGGCAGCTCGACGCCCGCGAACGCAGCCAGAATACCGGCCCCGGCTATCACCGCGCCGGCCTGAAAGGCGCCTCCCGGCGCGGCCGCGCCCCGCCACAAAAGGTACCCCCCGATGAGAACGGCGACCGGGACCATGACCCGCGTCGCGGCGGCGAGCAGCGCGCCGGGCGGCTCCGGCTTCGGAGCAGCCGGCACTGCGGAGGCCCACGCGGCGATCACGGCGGCGAGGAGCACGACGATCTCCAGAAGGGTGTCGTAGGCGCGAACGCTGAGCAGGACGACCGTCACGGGGTTTTCGGCCCCGGCATCGGGCATGTGCGGCGCGAGGATCGGGGCGAGCCCGGGGTGCCGGGTGGGGACGCGGGACAGCGCCAGCAAAACGACGCCCGCGACGGCGGCGGCGGCCAGCGCCGCCGCGACCCGACGCGAGGGGCGCGCCGGCTGATAGACAGGCGCATCGTCGGGTGTCGCGGGCTGGAACGTGTGTTCTCGTCCCCGCGCAGCCGCCCCGCGCCGGCGCGCAGGCTGCGCGGTTTGCGCGCCGAGCAGAAGCGCGCCCGTGATGCCCGCGCCGATGGCGGCCTCGGCGAGCGCCACGTCCACGGCGCCGAGTCGCCCCCACACGAGCGCCATCATCACGCCGAACACGATGAACAGCACGGTCGCCTTGAACACGTCGGCGGTGGCGACCAGCGCCGCCGCACACCCGACCAGCGACACGGCCAACACGACGTCGAGCGCCAGCAGAGCCCCCGTCACCTCGGTCGCCACGGCTCGATGCCCCTTTGCAGCGCGGCGCGCGCGATGAGGTGGCACGCGGTCGTGCTCGTAATGAGCGCAAAGATCCAGATCGCGATGTGCTTGGCGGCGATGAGCGCCGAGGGAGACGTGATGACGAGCGCGAGGATCAAGAACCCGAGCCCCACGTTATCCGCCTTGGTCACGGCGTGGAGGCGGTTGTAGACGTCCGGGAACCGAAGGACGCCAGCGGTGCCCGCCGCGAAGAACACGAGCGCGACCACAACGAGCGCCGTCGCGACTATCGCCACTGCGGTGCTCACGCCTCATCGTCCCGATGGGGGCTGCGCCGGGCGCCTTCGCCCCGCTCGCCCTGGCCGCCTGCGGACCGGCGCGAAAACGCGACGGCGGCGAGCGCGGCGAGCGGCGAGAGCACGAGCGCCACGTCGATGATGGCCTCGTGCGTAATACGCGCGAGGAGGAGAAGCACCGCCACTCCCGTCGTCCCAAAGATCTGCGCGGCCATCATGCGATCGGGCTCGGTGGGCCCACGCAAGATGCGAACGAGGCTCACAACGAACGTGATAAAGAGCGCGAGCGCTGCCACGACGAAGACCGTCCGCACCTCACGCTACCTTTCCGCCGCGCGGGGCGAACACATCCGCCACGCGGCGATCGAGCTCGCGTAGCTGGCGATCGACGTCGCGACCTCGGTCGATCACGTGCACCGTGACGCGCGCGCCCTCCACACCCGCGCAAAGCGAGCCAGGAACCAGGCTCACCGCGGCGGCGAAGAGCACGGCCGCCCGCCCCGAGCCCCCGACCTCCACCGTGACCTCCGTGAGCGCGGGATCGAGACGGGGCCGCCGCGACAGCGCCCGCCTGGCCACGTCGAACCCTCCCGCGACGGAGACCACCAGGAAGTAGCCCATAAAGCGCAGCGCGCCCCATGGGCGCCACCCTCGACCCCGCTCCCGCGGAGCCACATATTCGGCCGCGATCGCCGCGACGATGAGCGCGATCGCCGCGAGGACCGGCGCGTACGCCAGCTCGCCCTCGGCGATCACGATCCAGAGCCCGACCAGGGCGGCGATCCGCCCCACCCGCGGCGCCAGGCGATGGCCCGCGCCCGCACCCATCCCGCCGGCTCCGCTGCAATGCTCATACCGGCATTCACGGGCCTCGCAATCGGCCCCTACCGCACCGGGACCGGCCCTTCGCTCGGCGCCGGCGAGATCGTGCCGGTGTCGTCCAGCCCGCCGCCGCGCGTGTTGATGCGGATACGTCCAACCCCGGCACCGCCGCTGCCGCCGATCCGCTGATGAGCGTCCGCCAACTCGGCTTCCCCGTCCCCCGCGGGCTCTGCGCTGGCGGCTCCGTCGCCCCCGTCGCCCCCGTCGCCCTCCTGAGCGCATTGCGCGCCGGCAGCCGGCGCATCGCCCGCGCTCCCATCATTCCCGGTCTTACCCTCGCAGCCGCCGCCACCGCCGTTTGCCGCCACGACCCCCGCGACCTCGACGGCGGGAGCCTCCAGCAAAACGCCGCCGCCGGAGCCGCCTCCGGCATTGCGCCCGCCGCCCCCGTTCGCGACAAGGTGTCCGTCCACGGTGATCCCGGTTCGGCTGGCCAATTGAACGGCGCCGCCCCCTGCACCGGCTACGGAACCCGGTCCATCCCGGACCACGCCGCCCCCGCACCCGCCCCGCAACGGGATAAGCTCCTCTGTTCCCGCGGCCTGGCCTCCGCTGCCGCCCTCCGCACTACCGCCTCCGGACTCGGCGGTTGCCCCGTCGCCGCCCGGGGACCCAAAGCCGCCGCCCCCGGCGCCGCCTATGCAAAACACTGTCGCCCCGCAGGCATTTTCCTCGCCGTCGTCTCCTTGGCACGCGGAGGTCGTCAGCGCTCCCGGGCCGGCCTCTCTCCCAGAGGCCGACACGGACAGCTCGCCGCGAATGGCGATGTCGCCGTCGCTCACGACCGCGAGCGCGTGATCGCCGGACGCTGTCAAATCCCGTACGTCGAGACGCCCACCGCGAGAACGCGGATCTGCGGCGAGAAGCCCGCGAGGAAGGTCTCAATGACCACGTCGTCTCCGCCCGCCGTAACCTGACCCGAGGTCGTGTCGACGACGACCTCGTCTGTGAACGAAAGCACCTCCTTGCCGGACGTCGCGTCCAAATAGTCGGCGAGGTCGTTCGACGGGTCGAGGTCGAGACAGCGAAGGTCTGCCGTGCTGCAACCGAGGGGGCAAGCCACCGACTCCTCCGCGGTGCCATCGCCGTTGCAGCGCACCAGGTCGTCCCCCTCGCATCGGAGGGCCTCATCCGGAGTACATGCCTCGCCAATCGCGGCTCCGTCCGGGCTCGCATCCACCGCATCGTCTGCGCTCGAGGCATCGTCCGCGATCGAGGCATCGCCCGCGCTTTCACCTCCCCCGCCATCCTCTCCGTTTCCCCCACCCGCATCGGGAGCGGTCGTGACCTCTCCGCACCCGGTCGCGCCGAGCGCAAGGCCGCCGATCAGCGCCGAAGCGAGCGCCCAGCGACACGCTGAGTTACCGCGCAAACTTTCGTAGATCTCCGCGGATGGGTTGATGAACGCACGCATAGAAAATTTCCTGGCTAGAAGATATGTAGACCGGACGTCATACCTCCGAACCCGCCGGTAGAATCGGGTTGCGAAGCGCGGCCGACGAGTCGGCGGCACGCGGCCTTGCGGCGAATATGCCAAATGGTCTACATAATGTCTAGGGGGTCCGGCATTGCGCACCGACACGCGGAAACAGTTCGTCGAAACCACCTCGCAGCTCCTTCACGAAAGGGGCTACGAGGGAACCAGTCTCAAGGACATCCTCGCCAAGAGCGGCGCGCCGCGCGGATCGCTTTACTACCACTTCCCCGGCGGCAAGGATGAGCTCGTCTGCGCGGCCACGCGTCACGGCGTGGACTACGTGAGCGAGTTTTTACGGGAGTGCTTCGCCGCGGACGCGGATCCGATCGCGGCCGTCCGCGCCTACGCCAGCGAGGCCGGGCGCGAGCTCGCGGAGTCCGGCTATATTCTCGGCTGCCCGGTCGCGCCGATCGTCCTCGACGGCATCCAGAGCCCGGAGCTCGGCGACATCTGCCGCGAGGCGATGGCCACTTGGCAGGACATCATCGCCGGCAGGCTGCGGCTTGCGGGACTCGAGGACGAGCGCGCCATGTCCTTTGCGGCGCTCCTCGTATCGGCCATCGAAGGCGCCCTTTTGGTCGCGCGTGCTCTACGCGAAGTCACCCCGCTAGACCGGGTCGGCTCCGAGCTCGCGGCCCAGCTGACTGCCATGTTGCAAGAAGTGGAGGATTCTCATGAGTGAACCTGTAAATCCCGCAGAGGTCTACGAACGACAATTTGTTCCGGCGCTATTCCGGCATTGGGGTCCTGTCGTCGCCGAAGCCGCGGCGCTCGGCGAAGGTGATCGCGTGCTCGACGTCGCCTGCGGCACCGGCGCGCTCACGCTCGCGGCTGCGGAGCGCGTCCTCCCCTCCGGCGAGGTCGTCGGCGTCGATCCGAACGAGGGCATGCTCGAGGTGGCGCGCGGGCACGATGCCGCGATCGAGTGGCGCGCCGGGCAAGCCGAATCGCTGCCCTTTGTCGATGGGCGCTTCGACGCGGTCGTGAGCCAGTTCGGCTTTATGTTCTTCGAAGATAAGCCGCGGGCGCTCGCCGAGATGCTGCGCGTTTTGCGCCCGGGCGGACGGCTGGCGATGGCCGTGTTCAACGCCATCGATCACTCGCCCGCCTACGCCGTGCTCGCCGAGCTCCTCTATCGCCGGTTCGGTAACGCCGCCGCCGATGCGATCCGCGCGCCCTTCATCTCGGGCGATCCGGATCACCTGCGCGCACTCTGTGCACAGGCCGAGCTCCCGGAGGTCGCCATCACGCGCCACGAAGGTAGGGTTCACTTCGCCTCGCCCCGCGATCTGGTACGGACCGAGCGCGCCTGCATTTGGACGCTGGGCGGCATACTCGACGAGCATCAATTCGAGCAGCTCGAGCGCGACATCGAAGAGTCGTTCGCTCCGTTTCGCGACCCAAGCGGCGCGCTTACCTTCGACTTGCCCGCACTCGTTTTGACCACCGAGAAGGGGTGAGTGCGCGCGAAGCCGATGACTACGACACGGTGGCCCTGCTTTCCCAGCTCGGCGTATCACTCTGGAGACGGACGGGCCACCGCGTCACCCGCCGCGCGCGAGCGCGGCCAGCGCGATCACCGCCCACGCCGCCGCCAACAGCCCGATCGCGAGGTGGAAAACGCGCCCCTCACTCGCGAGCAACCGGGACAGCCGCACGCGAGCCGCGCTCGCGACGGCCGCTCGGCGCGCGCTCGCCGCCGCGCTCGCCGCTGCGAGCCGCGAGAGCGCCGCTCGGCCGAGGGCGCGCCCGCGGTAGGCGAGCGGCTCGATCACGATCAGGGCATCCCCGGCCGGCACGAGTAACCCGCCCCGCCCTCGGAAGGCCCACAATCCAGCCCATGCGGCGAGCGCCCCGATGAGGATCGGCCACAGCGAGCCCCATAGTGACGCGATGGCGAGCGATTCCCGCAACAGCGCCTGGAGGCCGACCCCGGGAAGGAGCGCCACGGAGCCGGCGAGCAGCGCGGCGGCCGCGACGAGGGCGCAAAGCATCACCCGCGACGATCGCGGCGTCGCCCCACCCGCCGGGCCCGCCTCGCCGCGAAGGCGAACAAAGAGCGCGGCGAGCAGCACGACCGTCGCCGCCGAGGACAGCGTGATCGCCTCGCCCAGGAGCCAAAATCCCAGCCCCTGATCCGGAGGCAACACGTCGCCCAGCGCTTTTTTGGCCACCGCGCCGCTCGTGAGCGGAAAACCGGCCAGCGCCGCGGCCGCGAACACCATGGTCCCGGTCGCCACGGCGCGCGCAGCCCGCCCCGCGGGCGCCCGAACCGCTCCCACGCCCAAAAACAAGACGAGCTTGGCGAGCCCGTGGTGCACCGCGAACACCGCCACGGCAAGCGCGCCGGCTCCCGCCCGGCCGGGCGCCAATAGGACGACGCCCAGCGCGGCCGTGGCCAGCCCCATCTGGCTCACGCTGGAGTAGGCGAGCACGGTCTTGGTATCGCGCTGAGTCGCGCCGATCGCCGCGGCGAGATACGCGATGCCAGCGCCGCTCACGGCCGCCCACAGCCCGAGTTCCAGGGCCGGCGCCTCGCCCAGGGGGAGAAAGCGGAGCCAACCCAGAAGCCCCGCCTTGATCACGGCGCCAGACAGCACGGCGCTCGCCGGCGTCGGGGCCGCCGGATGCGCGAGGGGGAGCCACATGTGCAGCCCCGCGGCGCCGGCCTTGACGCCGAAGCCGAAAAACAAAAGCGCGCTGAGCCAGGCTGAGCCCGGCGCGTCCGCCACCGCGGCCGGGGCAGCCGCGAGGTGAATGGCGCCTGCCTCGTAGACCGTCCACACCACGCCGGCGAACACGAGCAGATCCCCCCCGATCGCCATCACCATGTACACGCGGCCGGCCCGCATCGCCCGGGGCCCGCGCTCGTAGACGACGAGCGCGTAGCTCGAGACCGTCATGATCACGAACAGCGCATAAAACGAGACCACATCGGCGGCGAACGGGAGGCCCACGGCCCCCGTGAGCGCCAAACCGTAGGCGGCCATGAAGCCGGTGCTCGAATGTTTGCCGCGCAGATAGCCGAGCGCATAGACGCCGGATACGAGCCACACCGCGCCGGTCACCGCGACAAACGCGCGGCCTACCGCGTCGAGACCGAACTCGGCGCCGAGAAACAGCCACCTCGCCTCCCCGGTCCCCGCCGGCAGCGCCACCGCGGCTACGAGCGCAGGCGCGGCCGACAGCGCGACGAGGCCGCGGGTCACCGCGCGCGCGCGCGTTTGCGCCGCCACGACGGCCAGGCCGCTCGCGATCAGCGGCGCGGCAATCGCCACGAGCGCGAACTCGGGCCAAGCCGCCCCGTCGGCCCCTCTCAGCATGGTGGGTGTCCCGGGCTAGGCAAAGCAAAATTCAAGCCCAGCGCCGCGAACGCCGCTTGGCTCGCGGCGCGCCGGCCGACACCAGTGCTCTGGTTCGCAGCGGGAGCGCGCGCAGCGTGCTGTGGCGGCACGCACGCCGCGACCGAAGC
Organism: Nannocystineae bacterium; assembly: GCA_007133195.1. Lineage (GTDB taxonomy): Bacteria > Myxococcota_A > Polyangia > Haliangiales > Haliangiaceae > SLNH01. The sequence goes on from SLNH01000227.1 coordinate 13,385, forward strand.
CGAGCGCTCGCGAAACTACCAAGCCTCGCGGGGAAGCTTGGCGCTCGCGCTGGTCTACGAACTCAGATCAGCACGAGACGCCGCGGCGCCCCCGCGAATCAAAGCTCTTCGCGCCCCCCGGGGTCGGGGGCGGCGTCGTACTCGAGTCGCAAATCGGCAACCTCGGCGATAGCCTCGGCCAGATTCATGAGGTGCGCGCAGCGGCGAGCTTCGTCGAGGTAAATCGCCCCTCCCACACGGCGATCGACGTAGGCCACGAAGCGCGAGGCGGTCGGCAATAGGCGCTTTAGCTGCGGCGCGGGACGGGCAAGGACGACGACCGCCCGAAGGTGAAACAGCGGTACGACCGTACGACTGCCGACGCCGAGCGTGCGCTGATCGATCGTCAGAACGCCCGCGGCGCTGTCGAAGCACAGCTCTCGGCGGAGCGTGGACAGAACCGCTCCGAGGCCGATGGCTGCGAGCGGTGGCAGCGCAAACCACGGCGAGATCGACCACGCCGCGAGCGCGATATAAGCGCCGAACAGCGCGATCGCGACACCTGCCCACATGGTCGCCGGGGAAAGCGAGAGCACCACCCGTTCCGAGGTGCGCTCACGCACCTGCAGCGAGCCGATCCAGTCGAGCATGTGGGCAGCGTAGCAGACGCGGCCCGCTCGATCTTTGCCTCGGCCGACCGGCCACGGGCCACCTCCGGCGCGCACGGGCCCTCGCTCGGTTTTTGCGCCGCCCGTGAGGTACACTCCGGGTCCCGCGAATGGCCGATGACCCGCGGTCGCAGGTCGCCACACCAACCGTCGGCCATTGGCGCGCACCTACGTTCGCTCTCAGGCCTCCGCATCTTGGCCTTCGCTTTCGAGCCTTCGCTTTCGAGCCTTCGCTTTCGGGCCTTCGCTTTCGGGGACGAGATCTCATGCGACACGGTCACCTGCGCGGCCACACACCCGGCCTCGCCGCGCCAGTTTTCACGCTACTCGTTCTCGTCGCGGCAGGCTGCCCCGGCCGCGCGGGTAGCGAAGGCCCGGATCGCCCGCGCGAGCACGCAGCTCCCTCCGACCGCGTCGATCCAGGCGCGTGCGGGGACTACTATTCGGCCAGCGACGCCGGCCGCAAGCTCCACGCGTTCATCCAAGCCACCGCGTGGCTCCAAGACGAGGTCTGGGACACCGATGCCTATCTCCGCGACACCTGCCGGATGATGGCCAAGGACCTGGACATGGACCGGCCCAGCGGCGACACGCGGCAGGTCTGCACCAAGGTCCTGGGCGCCCTAGGCGATGAGCTGGATGCCGGGCTCAGCGCGCGCGCGGACCTCGAGGTGGACTATGAGCCGGCGTTTTGCGAGGTGGACGTCGATGCGACCGCCCAGGCGACCGCCGAGTGTGAGGGACGGGCGCACGACGAGATGAGCGCGTGCACTGGGACGTGCCGCGGGGCCTGCGACGAGGCCTGCGAGGGCGAGGCGGACGTCGAGCCCGAGGCGAGCTGCCAGGCCCACGCCGAAGTGCGCGCCAACCGCAAAGCGACGTGCACCCAGCCGGAGATCCACGTCGGCTACGGCGAGGAGGTGGTGACCGACGCCGACCGCCTTGGCGCCGCCGTCACCGCGCTCGACCGGGGCCTGCCGCGCCTCCTCGAGGTCCACGCCCGCGCGAGGGGCCCGGCGACGGCCGCGTTCGAGACGTGGGCGCGGGCGGCCGAAGAGCTAGGCGACGCCGCCATGACCGCCACGCGCGACGTCGGCGATCGCGGCGCGTGCGTCGCCGACCAGCTCGCCGCGGCGGCCGACTCCATCGCCTCGCTCGAGGCCTCTCTCTCGGTTCAAATCGAAGTGTCGGCGTCGGCGTCTGCCGCGGTGACCGGCGACACCGACAGCGGATCGCGAATGCCGTGAGCCTAGGGGCTGTCCCTAAGCAGATTTTAGGCCCCCCTAGGCGACCAGCTCGCGGACCGCCCGAGCCACGTTTTCGGCCGTGATCCCCAAGCCGCGCATGTTGACGTCGCCGGGCGCCGACGCACCGAATCGGTCGATTCCGATCGCGACCCCGCGTTCGCCGAGCCACCGCTCCCAACCGAGGGTCGCGCCGGCCTCCACGGACACTCGGGCGCTCACGTCTTTGGGCAATACCTCGTCCCGGTAATCGCGCGGCTGCGCCGCGAAGGCCTCCCAGCACGGCATGGAGATCACGCGGGCGCGAATTCCGTCTGCGGCGAGCGCCTCGCGCGCTTGCGAAGCCACCTCCACCTCGGAGCCCGAAGCGAGGATCAGCGCGTCGGCCGGCTCATCCCGGCCGGCGATCACGTAGGCGCCGCGCGCGACGCCCTGTTCGCTGGTCCCGGCCAGGACGGGAAGGTTTTGGCGGCTCAGCACCAAGCCGGTGGGCCCCTCGGTGCGGCGCATCGCGAGCGCCCAGGCGCCCTTCGCCTCCACCGCGTCGGCCGGGCGCACGAGCCAGTGGCCAGGCATCGCGCGCAGCGACGTGAGGTGCTCGATGGGCTGATGCGTCGGCCCGTCCTCGCCGAGGGCGACCGAATCGTGGGACCAAACGCGAATCACCGGCAGCTCGTTCATCGCCGCGAGCCTGACGGCGGGCCGCATGTAGTCGGAGAACACGAAGAAGGTCGCGTCGAACGCGCGCACGCCGCCGTGGTAGGCCGCGCCGTTCGAGATCGATGCCATGGCGTGCTCGCGGACCCCGAAGTGGATATTGCGCCCCGCGCCGCTCTGGCCGTCGAACGAGCCGCCGCCTTTGATCACCGTTTTCGTGGACCCCCCCAAGTCGGCGTCGCCGCCCAAAAGCCACGGCACCTTGGCGGCAATCGCGTTTTGCACCGCGCCGGCGGCGGCGCGCGTGGCCACCTTGTCGCCGGGCTGCCACGCCGGCAGGTCGGCGTCCCATCCGTCGGGGAGCTCCCCACGAAGACAGCGGTCTAGGTCCTCGGCGAGCTGTGGATGCGCCTCGCGGTAGGCGCCACGGAGCGCCTCCCAGCTCTGTTGCGCGTCCTCGCCGCGCCGAGCGGCGCTCGCGAACGCCTCCCGCGCCTCGTCGGGCACGTAAAACGGCTCGTCCCACGCCCAACCGAGCGCCCGCTTGGCGCCGGCGACCTCCTCGTCGCCGAGCGGCGCGCCGTGCGCCTGGAAGGTGCCCGCCTTCGTGGGCGCGCCGAAGCCGATGGTCGTGTGAATCATGATGAGCGTGGGCCGAGCGGTCTCTTCGATCGCGCGGCCCATCGCGCGCTCGAGCGCGCCGATATCCCGATCGCCGTCCTCCACGCGGAGCACGTGCCAGCCGTAGGCCTCGTAGCGCTTGGCCACGTCTTCGCGATCGAAGGTGAGCGAAGCCGGCCCGTCGAGCGTGACGTCATTTTGATCGTACAGATAAGTGAGCTTGCCGAGGCCGAGCTGACCAGCCAGCGAACTGGCCTCGGCGCACACCCCCTCCATGATGTCGCCGTCGGAGACGAGCGCCCACGTCCGGTGGTCGAACAGCTCGTAGCCGGGGCGGTTGAAAAGGTGCGCGAGCGCCCGCTCGGCCATCGCCATACCCACCGCGTTCGCGGCGCCCTGTCCCAGGGGCCCCGTCGTGGCTTCGACACCGGGGGTCATGAACGCCTCTGGATGCCCCGGCGTCTTGCTCTCCCACTGGCGGAACGCCTTGAGGTCGTCCATCGACAGGTCGTAGCCCGTGAGGTGGAGCAGCGCGTATAGAAGCATGCTTCCGTGCCCGCCCGACAGCACGAACCGATCGCGATCCGGCCAGCGCGGATCGCGCGGATTGTGTCGCAAGTAGTTTTGCCACAGCACATACGCCATCGGCGCTGCGCCCATGGGGAGCCCGGGATGACCCGAGTTCGCCTTCTGGATGGCGTCCATGGAAAGCGTTCGCAGCGTATTGATACAGAGCTCGTCGCGCGCGCGATCAGTCATCGCGAGGGAGATACCTGGCGCGGGGGCGTCGGCTCAACCCTTTTTTCGCGCGGTGATGTCTTTGCCGAGATCGGGTTCTGGCGCGCGCAGCCGCGCGGTCGTGGCCGGCGGCGCCCTCGGGGAGACTCGTGAACGCGCGCTACGGCGTGGGCATCCCGTCACACCCGGCGTCCGCCCGACGCCGCGTCACGGGCGCGGCGCGAGGCCAAGCGCCCCCGGCCGCCGCCCGACCTGACGGGCATGGCATCGATCCTGCTCGTCGCTGGCCACAAGGAGGTACCTACTATGAAGGCAGCATTGGGAATCGCAGTCGCCGCTCTCCTCGCCCTGGCGGGGTGTCCGGCCGAGGAGAACGCGGAGCCGGTGAACGAGGCACCGCGCGTCGAGCCCGGCGAAGAGCCGCAGCCCGACGAAGACCCACAACCGCCCAACGAAGACCCGGCCGCGCAGCCAGATCAAAACGAGACCGCCGAAGAGCGCCAACAGGCCGCCGAGGAGATGCAGCAGCGCATCGACGACCTCGATCAGCAGATCCAGGACCTCGAGCAGCAGGCGCAGGAGGCTCCCCAGGAGGTCCGCGACGAGTTCGAGGACGACCTGGACGACCTCAGGCAAGCGCGCGATGACGCGCAGGACTCGCTGCGCGAGTACGAACAGGCCGACAACGGGATCTTCGAGACCGATCGCGAAGACGTCGAGGAGGACGTGAGCGACGCCGAGCAGCAGGCCGAGGAGGTGCAGCGCGACATGGAGCAGCAGCTCCAGGAGCACCAGCACCAGGAGCAACCCCAGCAGGAGCAGCCTGCTACTCCGTAATCGCTCCACGTGAGCACGAAAGCGCCCTGCCCGGTGTGCATCCGCCGCCAGCCAGCGAGCGGCGGGGTGCACA
>SLNH01000062.1 GCA_007133195.1 Nannocystineae bacterium
AAAGGCACGTAGCGAATCCTCAGATGCCAGTGGGGACAGGACGATGCCGCCAAGGTTTTGTCACTTCGCCGCAGATCCCTCGCGATCTCATCACTTTCTGACCTCCTCGCGTGACCCCGTTGGCACCACCCCGTTGGCACCTCATCACTTTCTGACCTCCTCGCGTGACCCCGTTGGCACCTAAAGGTTTTGTCACTTCGCCGCAGATCCCTCGCGATCTCATCACTTTCTGACCTCCTCGCGTGACCCCGTTGGCCTCGCTCGCGTGACCCCGTTGGCCTCGCTTTCTGAGCTCCTCGCGTGACCCCGTTGGCACGCAGCGACGAGGGCGAGCGTGAGGGATGCGCGCATCTCGATCTCGATACGGCCGCCTAGCCGCCGGGTTCGAGTAGCGCGTCGAGGATCACGAGCGTCACGACCACCACGCCTACCTCGGAGATCGGCTCGATGACCTGTGTGAGCGCGCGGCGATTCACCGAGAGCTCTGGTTGGCGAAGTCTGATCTCCGCTGGATGGCACCCAGGTGCATGGCCTCCTCGCCTAGGGGCAATGCCGTTCACTTACGGTGGTTCGGCTGTGTGTTTTTTTTTCGTAGTTGCTCATTCTGAGCATTCCTCAGCAACCTTCGAACCAGGCCCATCGCGCACTCGCGGATGCCCTCGAGCCCCCTCGAGCGTCCCGTCTACCCAGCCTCCCTGACGAACACCGCCCTCGATTTTCCTACCCTCGCGCCCGGACGTCTCTTTGGCCACCCTGAATGCCGTCAATAGCGTCATAGAATCAATTCATAGTTCGGCACGCGACGAGGCTGCTACACCCCTGTTGAGTCTGCATTGCATGCCCTCAAAAGCCCGGATTTCGCCGCACAACGCCACCCTCGCCAGCTCGCTCTACACCGTCTCCCTGACGCAGACCGTTCGTTTTTCCTGCCAGCTGTATGCGATTGCCTTGACGCCGCGCTGAATAAGGCTGTAGGTCGGAGCGCGTGGTGAGGCGTGATCCAGCGGGCAGTGAGCAAGCGCCAGTCGGCGGCCGCACCACCGCATTCGGCGTCGCTGGGTCGCCCGTTGCGGGCGGCTAACGACGACCAGAAACCCGATATTAGGAAAATATTTATGTCCTTTCAGCCCGTACAATGGTCGAAACAAGGCGCGATCGCCGCGCTGTGCACCGCCGGTATCGTTGTCGGCTGCGACGGTGCCGAAAAGGTTCACGATCTCGGGGAGCTCACCGAGATCGGAAAGGCAGACATCGACGAGTTCGAGCTGCCGCTACACATCGGACCAAACGGTGATGTCCAGTTCGTCACGTTCACCGCCTCGACGAGCTTCGAGGTGACGCTCACCCAGCCGGACACGGCCCCCGAGCAGCGAGCTCGGGCCCTCCTCGACCTCGCAGATCTCGAGGGCGACGATATCCGCGAGGACTCCGGAACGAGCCCCCGGATCAGCGTTCGCGAGTTATCCGGTGAGCCGACGCGGTTCGAGCTTGCGATCGAGAATGCCGACCCCGAGCGCGACCTCACCGGGCGGCTGGCGATCCGTCGCCTTGCGGACCCGCCTCCCTCCTCTTGGCAGAAAACGCTGCCGCTGCTGCGGGTGGGCGGCCTCGAGTATTCCTCCGCCGGCGACGCGCTCGTCCTTTGGGACTGCTGCACCAATGACCTCGGCATCGACGAGGACCGCCGCGAGACCAACTTCGCCCGCGTGTGGAACACCGACAACGCTAGCCTCCGTCACCGGCACCGTCCCGACCTGAGTCGCAAGCCGACCGCCGTGGTGATGGATCGCGGTCGCGATTCGCTGGTGCTAGCCAGCGAGCCCGTTGACGGCACCAGCGAGGATGTCGAGCTTACTCGCGTGTCGATGGCCAGCGGCGAGATCGAGTGGCAGCGGTTCCTTCCGCCGGACGCGTCGGTCCGCTCGATGGCTGTCTCCCCCGACGGCACCACCCTGGCCACGGTCGATCGATCGGGCGATCTCACTCTGTGGGAGGCGGACGGTGCGGGCTACGCGCCGGTGCGCTCGTACCGCGTGGGCGAATGGGGAAATCCTGATGCCCTCGCGTTTTCGGTTGACGGCACCCATCTCATCGCGTTTGGGCAAATACGGCAGGAGTTTTCTCGCCGGCTCGTGACTTGGCCGGTGGATCAGTCGCTGGCGGAGGCCGAGGCCGCAAACACCCTGGTCAGCTCCAACCCAGTGCTGTCCCTCGAGGGCGGTCGAGACCTCACTTCCATGGCGCTCAGCCCCACCGGGGATCGGATCGCGCTCAGCCTCGTCACCGACTACGCTCCACATCACGCTCACGGCGATGATACCCAGCGGCACCAGACTCATGTCTTTTCGCTCGACCGCCTCGACGAGGCCGGCCACCTCGCCCTCGAGTTCACCTTAACCGACGATGGTGGCGCCCTCGCGTTCACCCCGGACGGGGCGGTTTTGGCCGTCGGTGATGGGCGCGAGCGGGTCTACCGCTCCAAGACTGCCGAACATGGGGCCAGCCACGGCTGGTCCAACCGCGAAGGGTACGTGAGCTACTTCGACGTCGACGGCGAGTACATTCGCTCCGACAGGCTCTACGGACCGTCGGTGATCCACGCATTGGCGTTTCATCCCGACGCCGACGCCGGCCTCACGCTCGCGGTGGCCGGTGACTCCTATCCGGATCCGGCCCATCCAGGCACTTCCACCCAAAAGCTCTTCGTCCATGCGATGGAGCCGCTGTTGAGATAGAGCTTCGCCCTCGAGCCCCCTCGCGCGTCCCGCCTACCCAGCCTCCCTGCCGAAAACCGCCCTCGATTTTCCTACCCTGCATGTCTTCGGCTATCCTACACCTTATAACTGCGCCCACAATTCGCTGTCCTGAGCCCCAGCGTCGTTACACCCGATACCGCTTTCTGCCCGCACTCCGGCTACCTTCGCGCACTCCGTCTACCCCGCCTCACCGCAGAAACCGCTTTCCTTTTCCCTACGCGCGACCGCCTCACATTCCCGTTGTGATCACCGGCCCCCCCGGTAGTCGGGGCCAGGCGGGATGGCCGGCGTGATGCTATCCTTGGCAGAAATGGCGATCGATCCGAAGTTCATACGCGCCGAAGAGCTCGGAATCCGACTCGAGATCGTGCGCGGACTCCCGATCTGGGAAGCCGCGCCGGTTTGGAAGCATCAGCGCGCGATCGATCGCATTCGGGCGACCATCGCGCGAGGGGGGGCCTCGAGCTGCAGCTGCGTACATGTCTCAGACATCTACGTGCAGTTCCCGGACGGCTCCCTCAAACGCCCGGACATCTCACTCTTTTGCCGCGAGCCGGACGAGCAGGAGGACGCGGTGACTCTCGTGCCCGAGGCCGTGATCGAGGTGGTGAGCAAGGGCTACGAGGCCAAGGACCTCGAGCTCGGCCCCTCCTTCTATCTGTCCCAGGGGGTGAAAGACGTCGTGGTCTTCGATCCCACCAGCCTCCTGGTGCTTCATGCGCGGCGCGATGGCACCATCCGCGAAGTGTCGCCTCGAAAGCTCGATCTCGAGTGCGGCTGCTCCTGCGAGGTGTAGAGCGTCTCGTCGGAGAACCGCCCGCGAAGCGTGCAGTTCGGCGCCCGCGGTACGCCGGCGCCAAGGCCAGCTTTGTGAAAGGAGCTCGGCTTGGATACCTTAGAGGCCCTCGCGAGCCACATTCTCCAGTCGCAGCCATTTAGCCGGCTGCTCGGCGCCCGCCTGCTGAGCTCCGGGGAAGGCACCGCCGAGCTCGGCATCGACGTCATCGACGAGATCAAGCAGCAGCACGGGTTCGTGCACGGCGGCGTGCTCAGCTACCTCGCCGACAACTCGATCACGTTCGCCGGGGGGCTGGCGCTCGGAGGCGACGCGCTCACATCGGAGTTCAAGATTAACTACCTGAAGCCGGCACTCGGCGCGCAGATCGTCGCCCGCGCCAGGGCCATCAGCGCCGGCAAGCGGCAGAGGCGGTCTGCGTCTCCGAGGTATACGCGGTAGACGACGACGGAGACCGGCTCTGCGCGCTGGCGCAGGGCACCGTCGTGCCCGTCGCGCCCGCCTTCCCCGGCTCGCGATGAGTTCGGCGAGCTCGCGGCGTCTAACACCCATGGCGACGTTCGTAGGACTACACGGCGCGGCGGGCCACGGGGCGTACTGGCGCTACGTCGCCGCCGAGCTCGAGGCCCGGGGTCACGACTTCGTGGCGGTGGATCTGCCGTGCGATCAGGAGGTCGGGCTGGTCGCCTACACCGAGGCGGTCGTCGACGCCGTCGGTGATCGGGACGATGATCTCGTCCTCGTCGCGCAATCCTTGGCTGGCCTCGTCGCACCGCTCGTATGCGAGGTGGTCCGCGTCGAGCTGATGGTGCTGGTCGCAGCGATGGTCCCGCGCCCGGGCGAGACCGGCCTCGAGTGGTGGGAGCACACCGCGCACGCAGACGCGCTCGCCGCGCAGCGCCTACCCGATAACGCACCCGAGACCCTGTTCACCCACGACGTGCCACCCGAGGTCCTCGCGTCGGTCCCGCCTCCCCGCCGCCAGACGGCCACCCTCTTCGAGGAGCCCTGGCCGCTAACGCGCTGGCCGCACGTCGAGACCCGGTTCCTGCTCTGCCGGGACGACCGGTTTTTCCCCGCCGCCTGGCTGCGCGACATCGTTCGGGATCGGCTCGGTATCGAGCCACAGGAAATTCCCGGCGGCCACTGCGCCTTCCTCAGCCAGCCCCGCGCGTTCGCCGACGCGCTCATCGCGTGCTGGGCTTACTCCCGCGCGGGGTCCCCCGCGCGGGGTCACGTCCCCCGCGCGGGGTCACGCGAAGGGGGCAGAAGCCGGCGAGATCGCATCAGATCTGCGTAGAAATGACAAAAGGTGGCAAGTTGGCGGCGCGGATTTCGACAACTGAGTATGGGACGAAAACTGCGAAGCGAGACGATCGAGCCCGGACGGCCTTGCCATCTCGTGACCCGGGGAAATAACCGGCGACGGCTGTTCTCCTATCCGTACGAGCGCCACGAGTTCTTGCGCATCCTCGGCGCCGCCCTCGACGACACCGGATGTCGTCTGCACGTGATCTGTCTGATGACCAACCACGTGCATCTCCTCCTCACCCCGCCGAGCGTGACCGTCGCCTCTGAATCCCCTTCGCCCCGCGATCGTCGAAGACGCCGCCGACTTTCCCTGGTCGAGCTACCCTATCCACGCCGGCCTCGACACCGGTAGAATCCCCGAAAATCTCCTTATCCCCACAACCTGGT
>SLNH01000375.1 GCA_007133195.1 Nannocystineae bacterium
GACCTTGGTTGCGGCCTTCTCTCGCAGTTCGGAGATGCGGTGCCACCTGAGCTGGTTACTGGGCGTACGGGCGGGCCACCCCGGCCCCCGGTCGCGCTTTCGGCTAGTCCTGCTCGGCGGGTGTGGCGGTTGCGGGTGCAAGGACGATCACCGCGCGCGTTCGCCCTTGTTCGGCTTCGTATGGAAATCGAGCGGCGCCCTCTGGGAGTTCCGCACGCTCCTTGCCCTCCAGCGCGATCACCAGGCCCTCAGTCGACACGAGCCGGCGACCCGCGGCCAGCCAGTCTGCGATCGGGAACGTCGCTCGAGACACTGCCACATCGAACCCGCGGCCCAGGTAATCTTCTGCAAGCGTCGGATCCTCGAGGCGCATTGCGACGGGCTCGAGGTTCGGCACAGGGACGGTGCGCCTTACTGTCTTGAGAAAGGCATGCTTTTTGTGGATAGGCTCGACCGCGAGCACCTCGAGGTCGGCGCGCAGGATCGCGATGACCACCCCGGGAATTCCGCCCCCTGCGCCGACATCGATGATCCGGTTCGCGTCGCGGGGAATGTGCGGGATGACCGCGAGCCCGTCGCTAAGATGGCGAACCACGAGCTCGCGCCGGTCGCGGTACCGCATGAGGTTGATGCGCTGGTTCCACCTGCCGAGCTCATCCGCGTAGCGGCCGAGCTTCTCGAAGTCATCATCCGGCGGGCGCACGCCGAGCGCGTCGCAAACCTCCTCCAGGTACACCGAAAAATCGTGCTCAAGCACACTCAGCCCCTGCGAATGCGTGCACTTCGAAGCCCATTCTCGCGTCGGCTCATCCCTCGGGTACGACCATGAGCGATCCCGCGCGCGGGAGCACCGTTGGCACGGCGCCGACCTCCGCTACCACCGCTTCCAGCGATTCCGCGAATTCACAATAGCTCCCGGCCAGCGCACCCGCATCGAGGTCGGAGATGAGGATGATTCGATGGTCATCGGGGAGTCGTGGGGCGATTCCGATCTCGTAGATGCCTCGATTGACGGTTTCCAGTGGACCGGTGCCATCCGGGCATTGGGCCACGACCGCAAGGGTGCCGCCGTCTTCCACCAAGCAAGCGCCCGCCGCCGCGAGCTTCGAGGCCTGATACAGGCTCGACGTGAGCGGGAGCCCGTCGGACACGACGACGAGCCCGCTCCTCGGGGCGCGCACGGTAAACAGCGGTTCGCACTTTGCGGCGCCCACCCGAAACGCAGCCCGCACGTCTCCGGCCACCGCGGCCTGCAAGCCCCCGGCGGCGTCGGCCACGGCGTTTAGCAAAAATAGCTGCCCCGGCATGAGGCCGGCGGCTTCCTCGAGGTCGAGCCGACACGGGTTCGAATCGATAACGCCCGCCCGCGCGCCGGGCTCGCGCTTTAGCTCGTGGTTTGTGTCGATGTCGCGGCGCCCGGCCAGTCCCGGGAACACGGCCTTGGCACCGCCGCCAAAACCGGCGAAATAGTGCGGCCGGATCGTCCCTGTCGCCACCACCACGTCTGACTTCACGAGGGCTCGGTTTATCCGCACGGGTGTTCCGCGCGAGGTGGTGCCGAGCGAAACGAGCTCGCTGTCCCGGTCTGCGTCGTGCGCGATGAGCTCGGCGCGCCCCACGACATCTTCGCCCAAATCGAGCTCGCTGGGATGACGGGGCCCATGGCGGCCGCTGGCGACGGCGATGGCGAGCCTGCACGTCGTCGGCAGCCGCCGGACGACGGCACGGACGAACGCCCGCCTGGGCTCGTGCCGCGTGTCGTCGCTCACGATCACGGTGGCTCGCCCGCTGCGCGGACAAAGCTCCTCGAGCCGGGGCATCGCGACCGGATCGTCTAGCGCTTCCTCGAGAACGAGGTCGAGCGGGCGAGGTGCAGGTGCGTTGGGTGGCCACACGACCCGCGCCGTCGGAGGAAGTCGCGCCACGTACGGGCTTGTACCGTAGGGAAGCAGAAATTCCTGGCTCATATGCGGTTTGCCGAGAGCGCACCCGTTGTCCGGCCGCGGCCGGATTGGTAGATTTCGGGCGTCCCCGCCACCCAGGTGCGTTTCGCAGTCTCGAGAGCTCCTACCAACCCGGGCCACGACTCGCCCGATCGAACCCATGACGCCTGGGTCGAGGCACGAGTCTCTCGCGTCTGCCGCGCATTGCCGTCGTCCATGCTGCTATCCTCCGGATCACGATACGGGCCACGATGAACGACGACGAGGATCACCGAGCAAAGCGGCGCTGCTCGAGCGAGCAGCTCCCATGGCCGCTCATGACTCATCCCTCGGACGGGAAGGCGTCCAAACAATGACGCGCGACTTCCTGCGTCACTCTGGACGAACAGCGATCGATGGGAAATGAACGCATACGGGCCGAAACGAGCCGGTTTTCGTCCGCCCTCACCCGCGACGGGCGGACGAAAATTGGCTGACAGTTGTTGCGACGAAATCCGATGAGTTCGGCCAACACATGCGCGACTGCGGTGGGGAGGTCCCTTGGCCAAGCGTAGCCTGTTGCTCGTGGATAGCGACCCACGGAGCCTCCGCGTTCTCGAGGTGTCGCTCAAAAAAGCCGGATTCAACGTTACCACGGCCGACAATGGGCGCGATGCGCTCAACAAGGTGGAGACCGCCCAGCCGGACCTCATCATTTCGGACACCGAAATGCCGGAGATGGACGGGTTCGAGCTGTGCAAGCAACTCAAGGCCGAGCCGTCACTCGGGCACATCCCGTTCATATTCCTAACGGGCCAAACCTCGATCGAGCACAAGGTGCGCGGGCTGGAGCTCGGCGTCGAGGACTATCTCACCAAGCCCATCTACATCAAAGAGATCCTCACCAGGGTGAGGATCCTCCTGCAGAAGGCGGAGCGCGCGAGCCTCGAGGAGAAGCGGGACGGCCGCACTCGCTTCTCCGGGCAGCTCGCGGATATGGGCGTCGTCGATTTGATTCAGACGATCGAGGTGAGCCGAAAATCTGGACTGATCCACTTCGTCGGCGAGGACGGGCGGCGGGGCACGCTGTATTTTCGCGGCGGCAAGGTGGTCGATGCCGAGGCGGGCCACCTCCACGGCGAAGACGCGATCTATCGCTTGCTCACGTGGAGTGAGGGCGAGTTCGAAGTCCTGTTTCGGCAGGTGAGGCGCAAAGACGCCATCGACATGTCCACGCAGGCGCTCCTCATGGAGGGCATGCGCCGCTTGGATGAGTGGGGGCGCATCCAGGAGCAGATCCCGGCCCTTACGACCGTGTTTCGAATCGACTACGCGGAGCTTTCCGAACGGCTCGCCGAGTTGCCCGATGAGCTGAACGCCCTCCTTCGCCTGTTCGACGGCCGCAGGAGCCTGATGGAGGTCATCGACAACGCCGAGCACGGCGACCTCGAGACCTTGGAGGTGATCTCCAAGCTGTATTTCGAGGGGCTCATCGTCGAGGGAGGGGGCGCAGGCGATGCGGAGCCGGAGCGAGCGCAGCCCCTCGCGCTCGGGCGCGGCGAGCGGGTCATGGGCAAACCCGCGAGCCAGGCCGCACAAGCCGGCGGCCCGGGCGCCGATCCGCCCTCGGAGCGGCAGGAGGGCGCGGAGGTAGACGCGAGCGACGTCGCCTCCGAGGCCCGCCAGGCCTTTGGCGTGGAGGGTTCGTCGGAACCGGGCTCAGAGTCAGGCCCTGTCGCCGCCGGTGATGCCGAGGAAGATCCGCCCTTTGAGATCGCCGCAGACGCCACTCCGGATCCCGTCGTTGACGGGGAGTCGTCGCAAACGGTCGTGGCCGGGGCTGGTGGGGCGGAGGCCGAGTCGGCGGAGCAAGGGGATCTCGAGCCGAGCGAAGAATCGGACGACGCCGCGCTGGATGCGGAGCAGTCCGGTCGGCAGAGGCGCCGAAAGGGCAAAGGATTGCTCGACCTCGTCGACCGGGCGATCGGCGAGGCCACGCCGGTCGTTCCGGATGAGGCGGCGGCGCATCTCGAGCGCACCGACGCCCTCGATTCAGAAGACGGTGAGGAAGCGGCCCTCGCGCGGATCCCGCTCGTCAAGCAGCGCGCCGGGGCCGTGGTCGAGCGCCAGCGCACGCACGAGGAGGATCCGCGCCGCGACGGCGGCGGGGGCGACTGGGGCGAGCGCGCCGACGCGGACGACCACGAGTTCGAAGGCTCGCTCGAAGACGAGTTTACGCCGCTTCCAGAGCCCGAGGTCGAAGACTTTCTCGAATACGACGACGAGGAGCTGTACAACGCCATTGCGGAGGGCCAACGGGCAGACCCGGTCGGCGCGGAGGCCGGGAACGGGAACCATCACGCCTCGGGCCTCATCGAGGTCAACGGGAGCGGAGGGGGGCCTGGGCGCGAAGAGCCCGGCGCAGCCGCAGGGGACCAAGGCGGCGAGGCTGACGGACGCCCGGCCGATGATGATGCTCGCGGCGCTGGCGCGGGCGAAGTCGATGGCGGCGCGGGCCGGGCGAACGGAGCTGCAGCGGGCGCGGGCGACGAGGCGGAACAGGCAAACGGCGCGTCCGCCGGCCCCGATGAACCCGGCGTGCCAGACGCGGAGCACGCCCCCCACACCGCGACCACGGCGAAGTCGGCTCGGCGGCTCGCGGAGGAGGCTGCGAGGGCCGAGCAGGCCGCCGACAGCGGCGACGAGGAACCGATAGCCGAACAGGCTACGGAGACGCCCGACAGCTCGGGCCGCGCCGACACCGCCTCCTCTGGAGGCAAGCCCTGGTGGCTGGCCGGGCTCGTCGGCGGCATCGTGCTCGTCGGGGTGGCGCTCGTATTCGCGATGGTGGGAGGCTCGTCGTCTGCCGGCTCGGATGGGCGAACCCAGGACAGCGCCGGTGGCCAAGATGGCCGCGGCGCCGCCGACGAGCCCGGATTGTCGGCGTCGTGGTCCGAGGAGGGCGGCGACGGCGCAACCGATGGCGACCGGGTGGCGAGCGCTACCCGCGACCCGGAGGACCGCGGCCGGGACCACGACGAGGACCGCGCCATGGAAGAGGAGGCGGCCGCGGCGGGAGGCGGTGTCCGAGACGAGCCCGAGCTCTCGGGCCGCGGCGAACAGGAGGCCGGGCTCGATTCCGCCGGCGACGAGCGCGAGCCCGTGCCCTCGCCGAGCGATGAGCTCGAGGAGTCCGAGGATGCCGCCGATCCGTTTCAGGACGCGCTCGGCGCCGCGCACCGCGATCACCGCGAGCGGAGATACGAAAGCGCCCTCGAGCACGTTGACCGCGCGCTCGAAGTCCGGCCACACAGCAGCCGGGC
>SLNH01000058.1 GCA_007133195.1 Nannocystineae bacterium
CCGCTTTGCGTCGCGCGCGAGTGAAAACGCCCCGATCGCGCCGGCGACGAGCGTCACCGCGGGCACGACGAGGACCGTCGTAACGACGGGGCCGTGAACCGGAAACGGGGGGGCGTTCCAGTTTTCGCCCAGGTACTCGAAGTTGTAGTGGACGTGCTCGAGGTGAAACGTGATCCAATCGACCACGCCTCCCACCGGGTTTATCCACAGCCACGGCCAAAGCGCGAACAAGACGAGCGGCCCCAAAACCGCCATCGACGCGATGATGAGCGGGCGCGGTCCGAGCACCCCCCGCCCGATCGCGGAAAGCCGCGCGCGTCCCCGCGCGGCGCGGATCTCGGGCCACGCAGCGCGAAGCCCCAGATACAGGTAGTGGGCACCGAGCGCGCCGGGCAACATGAGGGCGTTGTGCTTGGTGGCGAGGGCGAGCCCGAAAACGAGCCCGAGGATCACGCACCACCGGCGCGAGTCCAGCGCCCGGTAGTAGGCG
The DNA here is from genome assembly GCA_007133195.1 of Nannocystineae bacterium. Classification (GTDB taxonomy): domain Bacteria; phylum Myxococcota_A; class Polyangia; order Haliangiales; family Haliangiaceae; genus SLNH01. The sequence goes on from SLNH01000058.1 coordinate 491, forward strand.
GCCACCGCCGCCACCCACAAGGTCACGATGGGGACGTCGAACGCGGCGAGCTGGCCGTGGTAGATGAACCGCGGCATGAGCACCGCCAACAGCGCCGCCGCCACCCCCGCGGCGTCGCCCCACAGCCGGCGGGTGAACAAGAACACGATCGCTGCGAGCAGGCCCGCCGTCGCTGCGGCCGGCAGGCGCGCGGCCGTCACCTGCGAGGTCCACCCGAGGCGATCGTGAAAGAGCGCCTGCGACAGCCCGAAAAGCGTCTTCATGAGCGGCGGGTGCTCGCGGTTGTTCGCCGTGGGCGCCTCGCCCCCGAAATGCGCGGTGATGACGTCCCGGCTCAGCGTGTCCGCTTCCCCGGTAACGAGGTCGATCCACCAGCTCGCGTAGCTCTCGCCGGCGTGAAAGTAGACGACCTCGTCGCGCGCGATGCCCTGATCGCGCTGCAACACGCCGAGCGCCGCGGTGACGAGCACCGCGAGCGCGGCGGCGAACAAAATTGGCCCGATCGAACGCTGTTTCACTGCCGCGCCTCCATCGCGAAGCAGATCTGCCTGTCCGGCGCGCTGGCCGAGGCCACAATCTCCACGTCCGCCCCCGCCTGCGCGGCCGTGTCGACCTCGAACCGCACCCACCCGTCATGGATGCCGAGCTCGAGCGAGGCCACCTCCTCCCCGGCGATCAGCACGCGCAAAAACCCCGGATCTCGGACGTCGCGCAGCGTGAAGATGTCCGCGAGGCCAGCGTAACCGACCAGGCGCTCGCCGAGCTTCGCGTCCGGGAAGACGATCCGGACCTCGCCGCCAGGGGCCGGCTCGGCGCGCACGCAGCGCCTCGGGCGGAAGTCGACTTCGTCGAGCACCACCCGGGGACGCCCGGCGGCGTCGCCCTCGACCTTGGCGGTCGAAAACTCGGCCAGAAAATCGGTGACCACCTCGGCGGGCTCCTGCGCGTAGTAACGCACGCTGAGCGCGCCGAAGCGCTCCTTTCGCGCGGGCTCGAGATCCCGCGCCTCCGCGGCGCGCGCGCCCCGCGCGGACAGCTCCCAGATACCCGCGTAGCCGGCGGCGTCCATGCGGGCCGCCATGTCTACGGGGATCTGGTCACCGAGATGAAGGCGCCCCACGGGATCGAGCCAGTCCGGGGCGAACACGATGAGCTCGTTCGATTCGCGATGCTCGCGGACGTGCGCCGCGGCGCGCTCCCAGTCCTCCTCCGAGGGCACGCCCCGTCCCGAGCAGGCGGTCGCGGCCACCTGCCACAGCGCGATCGCAACGAGCAGCGCGGCGGGGAGCGCAGGCGCGAGCAAGCGCCACCTTGAAGCTTTCGCGGCTGTCTCCGGCGTGGCCAACGGCGCAGATGGTACCATCCACGCCGCCATGCGCCGGCTGGCCGCCTATCGCCCTCACATCCTGCTGTTCGTGCTGGGGCTCGTCGTCTACGGAGCGGTCGCCGGGCCCAGGCTCGCGGAGCAGTCCGCGAACCCGCACTTCGTCTACCAGGCAGACGCTTGGCTAAGCGGCCAGCTGTCATTAGACGAGCACCCGCCCGGCGCCGACGATCCCGCCGTGGTGGAGCGGGTCCTGCTCGAAGACGGCAGAAAGGTGCGGGGGCGGAGCTTGCGCACCTCCGACGCGTTCCTCACGACCGGCGGCGAGACCGTGCCCGCCGACAAGGTGCGCGAGGAGCTGGACGAGACTTACTATGTGTCGTTTCCGCCGCTGCCGGCCGTGCTCATGATCCCGCAGGTCGCCGTGCGGGGCACGAGCGCCAACGACGTCGTCCCCAGCGTCCTCGTCGCGGCCCTGATCCTCCCGCTCGCGTTCGCCGCCCTGCGCCGCCTCGCGGCCGAGGGGATCTCGAAGCGTACGCCCCGGGAGGACGCGTTTGTCACCGTGGCGCTCGGTTTCGGGACCGTGCTGTTTTTCACGGCGGCTCAGGGCAGCGTGTGGTTCACGGCGCACGTCGTGGGCGTCGCCCTCGCCTTCGCCTATCTCTACTGCAGCGTCGGCGCGCGCTATCCGATCCTCGCCGGGCTGTGCCTGGGCTTTGCGGCCGTCACGCGCACGCCCATGGCGTTTATGTTCCCCCTGTTTCTGTTCGAGGCCTGGCGCGTGTGCGGCGGGCGGGACGACTTGCGCGCCGTCGCCAAGACGTGCCTCGCGTTCGCCGCGCCGATCGCGGTCATCGCCGTGGTCGCGATGGCGCACAACGCCGCCCGGTTCGACGCGCTCACCGAGTTCGGACACAGCTACCTCCGCGTCCGCCAGCAGGCGCAGATCGAGGAGCAGGGGCTTTTTGACTGGAGCTATCTGAGCCGCAATCTGGCGGCGCTCACCGCGCTTCTGCCCGCGCTCAGCACCGAGAGCCCCTATGTGACGATAAGCGGCCACGGCGTCGCCCTGTGGATGACCACGCCGCTCTTCGTGTTCCTGCTTTGGCCAAAGGCCCGCGGCGCGCTGCACATGTCGCTGTGGGTGACGGTCGTTTGCGTCGCCCTCCCCTCGCTCCTTTACCAAAACTCCGGCTGGGTTCAGTTCGGCCAGCGGTTCAGCCTCGACTACACCCCGTTTTTGTTCGCGCTCCTCGCCATAGGCCAAAGGCCGTTTCGCTGGCCGGCCAAGACGCTCGTGGCCGCGGCCATCGCCATCAACCTGTACGGCGCGATCACCTTCGGCCGCGTGTGGGAGGTCTACGATACGAGCCCCGAAGCTTACGAGTGCGTGATCCCGCACTGATCGCGAGCGGCCCTCGCCGCCCCTCGCTGGCGAGCGCCTGCGCCTTTCGGCCCGAAGGTGGTAAGCTCCGGCGCGTGCGCCCTCGGGTCGCCATAGGTGCCGCCGCGCTGCTCGTCCCCGCGATGGCGGCCGCCCAAACCGAAGAGATCGTCCCGGGCGCCACGCATGAGCTCGTGACCCCCGCAGGGATACCTACGATCATTCACCTCGTGGAGATCGATCTCACCGCCACCGAGCTTTCGTTCGAAGTCACGCCGTCCGAGGCCCGCGGGCAAACCGTGACGGACTTCGCCGACGAGACGGGCGCGCACATCGCCATAAACGGCGGACCGTTTTCCCCGGTCGGATTCTCACCGCACGGGCTGGCCGTGGGCGACGGCGCGGCGTGGCCGGACAGCGATCCGGAGGCCGGTGCGGGGGCCGTCGCGCTGGCGCGGATCGACCTCACAACCGAGGCCCGGGTCGAGGCGCCCGCGCAAGCGCCCGCTCCGGACGCCCCCTTAGACGGCGCCGTCGCTGGCGCCGCCGTCCTCGTGGACGCGGGCTCCCCGCGCACCGACTTCGACTGCGACGACGGCCTGGCGATCGCCTGCGAGCGGGCCCCGCGGAGCGCCGCCGCCGTCGCCGAAGATGGAACCGTGCTTTGGCTCACGATCGCCGAGGGCTGGACCGCTGACAGCGAAGGCGCCACCGCGGCGGAGCTAGCCGACTTTCTGGCCTCGCGGGGCGCCGCCAGCGCCCTTCTCCTCGACAGCGGAAGCGCGCCGGCGCTCGTCGCCGAGCCGCTGGGTGGCCTGGTGAGCGAGCCGTCCGAGGGGGCCGAGCGCCGGGTCGCAAACCACCTCGCGGTCTCGTTCGAAGAGCTCGACCCTGGTGAGATGACCGTGCTCGTTCGCGACAGCGACGTCTATGACCCGGACGCGGATCTCGCCGACGCGACCGTGACGCTGGACGACGGCACGAGCGCCGTCACGGGACAAACCGGGGAGGCCAGGTTCGGCTCCCTGCGGCCGCGCCGCGTGTGCGCCACCGCCGAAGCCGACGGTTTCGAGGCGGCCACGCGCTGCCGCCAAGTCCCGCCCGGCGAAGCCGTCCTGACCTCGATCGCGCTCACGCCCCAGGGCGGTGAGAGCGCCGCGTCGCCCGCGCCCGGGGGCTCCGGTGCCGGCGACGAGAACCGAGCGACGGCGCACCCCGCCCCCGCCGGGTGCCAGGTGGCCGCCGGCCGTTTACACGGCGAGCGTTTTCGCGCCACTCTTGGGACCGCGCTCGCCGCGGCGCTGTTCGCGGTCATCTTACGCCGCCGTGAGGGGGGCCTCCGGCGGCGGCTGTTTTGATGTCGAATTTCACACCCAGTAAGACACCGGCGACCAGCCTGTACACGGACGCCGGCGGCGCGCTTCGCGAGCGCCGCTTCCGCGTGCGCGTGACCGTCGGCCCAGACCAGGGCCGTGAGGTCGCGCTCGAGGGCGGGACCACGATCGTGGGCACCCATCGGAACGCCGATTTCGTGCTCACCGACGATACGGTCTCGCGCTATCACCTCGAATTGCAGCTGCGCCGCGAGGGCGTCCGCGTCACCGATCTCGACACGACCAACGGCACGGCTTTGCAGGGCTCGCGCGTGGGTACGATCACCGTGGCGAGCTCGTCGCGGCTGCGCATCGGCAAGCGCACCGAGATCGAGATCGTTCCGGACAGCGCGACCATTCCGGTGGGAGAGTACGCGGGCGACCAGTTCGGCCGCGCCATCGGCCGGGCGCCCGCGATGCGGCAGCTTTTCGGCCTGCTCGAGCGCGTGGCGGCCACGGACACCACCGTTTTGCTCGAGGGCGAGACAGGCACCGGGAAGGAGGCGCTCGCCGAGGCGGTCCACCGAAACAGCCCGCGCGCCGGCGGCCCCTACGTGGTCGTGGACTGCGCCTCGATCCCGCGCGAGCTCATCGGCTCCGAGCTTTTCGGGCACACCAAGGGCGCCTACACCGGGGCGGTGAGCGACAAAGAC
>SLNH01000248.1 GCA_007133195.1 Nannocystineae bacterium
AAGAGTCCCAACAGGAATATGGCCACTACACCGGGACTTACAAATCCGGTGAATTCCTGAATGAACTGGAAAGCCTGACCGAAATGTTGGACCTGGGGAGCCACCATCACGCTGTCCGCTCGCGCTCGCGATGCCTCAGAGACGGGCACATCGCCACCTGGCTCCTCGGCCCCGGGAGCGCTCGCCGCCCGTGCGGCGCCCGGCCCCGCCTCGTCGTCTGCGACCACCTCGGAAGCCGTGGCCTGGCGCGGAGAACCGATGTCGCGCAGCGCCTTGCACACCTCGCGCGCGCTCTGAAAGCGCGCCGCGGGGTCCTTTTCCATCAGCTTGAACGCGATGGCCTCGAGCTCCGGGTCGCCCGGGGCGCTTGGCGCCCGCTCGGCGATCGGCGGCGGATCGTCGTTGAGATGGCGCCGGGCGACTTCGATGGGCGTCCCTACGAACGGCAAGACGCCCGCCAGCATCTCGTAGAGGGCCACGCCGAGGCCGAACAGGTCGGTGCGGTGATCGAGCTCCGCTTTGACCGCCTGCTCGGGCGCCATGTACGCCGGCGTTCCGAGCACCATGCCCTCGGTGGTGAGGCGCGAGGACGAGGTGTTTTCCTCGATCGCCACCGCGATGCCGAAGTCCGCGACGCGCGCGAGCTCCTCCTCGTCGTCCCCCGCGATCAGGGCGTTTTCGGGCTTGAAGTCGCGGTGGATAAGCCCGCTGTCGTGAGCGTGGGCCAGGCCGCTGGCCAGCTGAAGCGCCAGCCTTCGCGCCCGCTCGGGCGCGAGCGGCCCTTCGCGCTTGATGATGTGCGAGAGCGGAGCGCCGCGCACGAAGTCCATGACGAGGTAGAGCACACCCTCTGGCGTCTCGCCGAAGTCGATGACGGGGACCACGTTCGGGTGTTGCAGGCGACTCGCCGCCTCGGCCTCGCGCGCGAACCGCGCTTGCATCTTGCGATCCGCGACGTAATCGCCGAACAGCACCTTGATCGCGAACTGCCGGCTCACGCGGACGTGCCGGGCCCGATACACGCGCCCCATGGCGCCCTCGCCCACGCAGGCTTCGATCACGTAGCGCTCGGCGAAGGTTGCCCCGATCAGGGGATCCTCGTCGAGCGAGGCGAGCGAGCTCCCGTCGAGCGGACAGCGCGCAAAGTCGGTCCGAAACACGGCGAGGCACGTCGGGCAGCCGTGCAGAGGGTCCTGTTTTTGGGCCTGCGTCAGAAGCGACCCCCGAGCGACAGGCCGAGCTCCGCCGGCCCCGCCCCCACGTGCACCCCCCGCGCCTGTCCGCGGTCACTCAGGTAGTAGAGCAGCGCCGCCGCGCCGCCCGACACGGCCGCCGCTCCGAGCAGCGCGTCTGCGGCGAGCGACCGCCGGCGGAGGCTCGAGCCCGCGCCGTCGTCGCAGCCGCCGCCTTGGCAGCGCTGGTAGAGCGAGCGGGCGGAAAGCCCGAAACCGGCGCTGCCGGCGAGGGTCGCGGCGCTGATCCCGGCGGCCGTCCACACGCCCCCCGTCATCCGCCGCCCACCGGTGTCACGGCCCGTCACCGCGCGGTCCGCGGCCAGATCCGCGCCGCCTCCGGCCGATGTACCGGCGCCCTCCCCTTCGGGCTCGGTGGGGGCGGCCCCTCGCTCCGGCCCATGACGGACCAGATCCGCGGCGCGGCGGCGAAACGCGGTCGCCGGGTCGTCGTCCTCGCCGATCTCGATCGCCTCCTCGGACACCGCCTCACCGGACTCGGCGTCCAGCCAGGTTGGCTCGATCTGGACCCGTCCGCCGAGCTCGACGACGACGAGGGCCAAGATATCGTCCGCCTGCAAACGCTCACCGACGTCGGCGACGCAGGCCTCGTCGGCGACGCAGGCCTCCGGGATCCCCTCCGGCAAAAGCGCCGCCCGCGCCGTTTCGCCGGCGATGACCTCCACGTGGAGCTCGGCGGCGATGGCGTCGCCGAGCTCGCCGGCGAGCCGGGTCGCGCGGTCATCGTCCGCGTTGACGGTCAGCGCCACGACCACGCCCACGCGGCCGCTGTCGTCGGCAGAGGCCGCCGCGGGCCCAGCGCCGAGCGCGACCATGGCGCAGGCCAATACCGGCCCCAGCGCCCGGGGCAGAGCCAGCCGCTTGTGCCGACGCGGCGGCGAATGACACATCACGAACAGTCTACACATGGCGGCCGGGTGCTTCGAGATCGGAACGGCTCCTAAGAAAACATCTCACACCGGGCGGCGCGCACCGGTCCGAAGCATCACGGTATGTAGGCGATGTGGCGGCAATTTCGCGACTCCGGAAGCTCGCGGTCGTACACCGCCGGCAACAGCAGGCAGACCTCGTTGAGGCCAGGGGTCAGCTCGGCGCTGAGCTCCCCGGCGCCGTCGTCGGGTAGATCCGTGTCGGTCACCACGCCATCCACAGACGCGGCGTAATGGTTCCCGGGTTCCGCCACGTACGCGACGGCAAACGTCTCGCTGGTTACCACCGCCGGCAGCGGCTGCTCCCACATCGGCCCCCGCACCGGGCTCGGATTGGCGTCCAGGTCACCCGGGAGCGCTGACCCAGGCGCGTCGACCCGAATCCGACCGGCGCCGCCGTCGCCCCCGCGCTTGTCGCAGTCCTCGCCCTCGCCTCCGCCGCCCCGCGCCCTGAGTGAGGCGCCTGCTGCGGAGATGGAGCCGCCTGCGCGAAGCAAGATGGCCCCGCCCGAACCGCCGCCGCCGCCGCCGCCGCAGTCGAGCCCGCTCCCGCTCTGGGCGCGGCCGCCGTCCGTGGTGACGCGCTCCGTGAGGGTGATATCGCCCCACGAGGACAGCTCCACGACTCCGCCGCCGCCACCACCGGCGCCGCCGTCTGAAAACAAGGGGTTCGACGCCCCGCCGCCGCCGCCGCTACCGCGCGCGACGTTGTCACCCGGTTCGTACTCGGGGCCGCCCAGCGGCGATACCAGCGCGCCGCCGGCGGTGGCGCCGCCATCTCCGGAGCCATCGCCACCACCGCTGGCGCCGTCCTCGCCGTGACCGCCGCCGCCGCCTGCTCCGCCGCCGCTGCCCGCGTCGCCACCTCCCCGACACGCCCCGGGCTCGCTCTCGCCCCCGCCCGCGCAACCGCCGGCCCCCGGCGACCGCACACCGTCGAGCCCGCCGCTGGCATCGAGTAGCGCGCTCACGGTAATCGACCCGGTCGCCCGAAGGCGCGCGGGATGCTCCCCGGTAAGCTCCACCGCGTCATCGACATGAATCTCGGCGTAAAGGTCTGCGAAGGTGTCTTCGTCTACGACCTTGTCCTCGGTGAGCGTGAGCACCTCCAGCCCTTCGATCTCCAGGACTTCGGTGGCCGAAAATTCGCCCTGGGAGATCTCGAGCTCGGCCTCGGCGATCGTCTCCGCCTCGAGATCCGGCTCGACGCTCACGCGCACCGCCGCCGCCGCCACCGCGCCGTCCCCGCTCACCGTCACCGACTCGATGTCCACGAGGTCCGAGTCAGTGCGAACCTCGAGGTCCGGAGACAGCGCCTGGCCGTGAATCACCACCGCGGCGGCGGACCCCGTGCTCCCCACCCCTTCGAACAGGCGCTGGGGCTCGATGTGCGACACCGCCGGCGCCGCGGCGTCGGCTCGGGGCCCGGAATCGAGCTCCGCGTCGGCGACCTCGCCGGCGGTCGCGTCGCGCTCGAGCGCAAAATCGTCGGGATCGTAGACGACGGTACAGCTTGCGGAGAAAAGCGCGGCGATCGCCGACGCCCCTCGCGCCGCGCACGATGATCGACGCGGTGACATAGGTCGAAAGCATAGCGCAAAAGCCATCGGGCCCCATGCGATCGCGGGCACGAACGCCGGCGACGACGCCGCGCCGCCGGGCTGGGTCGCCCTGCCTCGCCGGCGCCGGCCACCGCCGCGCGCTCCGGCGCAAACGCGGGTTAGCTGGGGCGGACCGGCCAGCCGACCCGATAGCCGATGCCCTGCCTGCTCTCGATCAGATCCTCGACGCCCGCCTGCTTGAGCTTGCGCCGCACCCGCCGTACGAGCTCCCTTACGTTTTCGCCGTCGGCGTCGCGAGATCGAAAATCCAAAGCGCGCGCGAGCTCCTCCGACGATACGAAGCAGAGCTCGGGATCTGGCTGGCGCTGCCTGCGCTCGACGAGGATTTTGATGAGCGAAAACTCCAGGCGCGCGAGCTCGAGGAGCTCGCCGCCCGCGCGCACGACGCCGCCCGCGACCCGCTGCGTGAGCTCGATCTCACCGTCGCCGGCGGAGAGCGTGGCGGCGAACACGAGGTCGCTTGATCGCGTGGGGACGGTGCTGCCGGGGCCGCTCTGACTGCTGGCTGGCTCGATCGGGTGGTCACGTGTGGCCAGGAAAAAAGCCACACTGCCGAAGGTGATCTGGTCGCCGTGCGAAAGCTCCGCCGCGCGCACCCGCTCGCCGTTGACGAACGTCCCGTTGAGGCTGCCGCGGTCGACGACGCTCCACCGCGCGCCGGCGAGCTCGAGCTGGGCGTGGAGCGCGGACACGCTGTGGTGCAAGATCGCGGTGGAACACTGCTCCGGCGCGCGCCCCACCACGTTGGGTGTGCCGAGCGAGCGCGCCAGCCCCCACTGGTCGATGAGCCAGCCGACTGGCTGGCTCACTTTTTGGCTTACGATTTGTTCCGCGGTGATGTCAGAGCAAGACGCGAGGACCGCCGCGTGTTGGCCGCAAAGGCCTCCAATCGAAGCCTCCCCCGCGCACCGAAAGCAGCTCCCCATGTTCGAATCGGAACACGGCCCGTCCCATGAGACAAGGGCTTGTAACGGCGTGGACATGTTTCCATGGGGGGTGATCGGGGCGGGTGTGGGTCATTTCCTCAGCCCGCTCGAGCGGCGGGGGCGCGCTTGCTCGCGCCCGATAGGTGCGCAATGCTGCGGCCGTGGACCAGGCCGCCTTTCATCCCCCCGAACGCATCCTGCTCGGCCCCGGCCCGAGCGACGTCCCGGCGCGCGTGTTGCGAGCCCTCGCCGCCCCCACCGTGGGCCACCTCGACCCGAGCTTCTTAGCGCTCATGGATCGCGTCAGGGCGCGGCTTCGCGCCCTGTTTCGCACAGAAAACGAGACGACGTTCGCGGCCAGCGGGACCGGCTCGGCGGGGATGGAGATGGTCATGACCAATCTCATCGAGCCGGGCGATCGCGTCCTCGTCGGCCAAAACGGCGTGTTCGGTGGGCGCCTCGCCGACGTGGCCCG
>SLNH01000172.1 GCA_007133195.1 Nannocystineae bacterium
GGCGATGCGCGCGATCCGCGGGCGCTCGCGCGCGACTCGGGGGTCGCCGTGGGCCCCGGTTTATACGAGCGCGGGGCGCGCGGGGCGCGCACCCAGGTGGGGGTGTACATCGAGGGGCGAAGCGTGGAAGTCACCGGTCCGCTGCAGGAGCAGATCATCCCCATCCTTCGGCCATGAGCGGTTACGACGCGGCGGCCGCGATCTTCGCGGGTGGAGCGGCGACGCGCTACGGAGGAAGGCAAAAGGCCCTCATCGAGGTCGCGGGTGAGACCATCCTTTCGCGCCAACTTCGCGTCGTTCGCCCCCTCGTCCGAGAGATCGTCGTGGTGGCTGGGGCCAAAAACTCGTCCGAGCTCGAGGGGCGGGGGGCGCGCGTGATCATGGACCGCTGGCCGGGAGCCGGGCCGCTCGCCGGCCTAGACGCCGCGCTGGCCGCGATTCGGGCGCCACGGGTGCTCGCGCTCGCTTGCGACATGCCCGCCGTCCAGCCGGCCGTGGTCGAGTCCTTGCTCTCGCGCGCGAAGACCGCCGAGGCCGACGTGGTCATCCCGGAGGTCGGCGGTCGCCTCCAGCCGCTTTTGGCCGTGTACAGCGCGCGTGTGGCGCCGCTCGCGGAGACCCGGCTCGCGGCCGGCGAGCTGCGCATGGTCGCCCTCCCAGACGCGGCGCGGCGCGCCGGCCTCACCGTGGTGCGGATCGGCGAGCGCGAGCTCGCTCGCGCGGATCCGGACCTTCGCTCGTTCGCGAACTTGAACAGTCCGCCAAACTGAGCCGCCGGCAGTCGTGATCGCGGCGCTCACATCGGATATGGTACGCCCCCTCATGACGGGCAGTTTGCATGTGAAAACGCGTGACTCCCTCGCGCGCAGCGCGGCGATTCGAGGGCTTTACGCCGCGGGGCGGCGCGACCAGCCGGGCGGGTTGCGATAAACGATGCGAACGCGTCGCCAGCCGATGCCGAGCCGGCTCCTGGTCGCCGACAGCGACGCGATGCGCGGTGTCGTGGCTGCGATCGAGCGCGCCGCCCAGAGCGATGCGCCGGTCTTGATCACGGGCGAGGTAGGGACGGGGCGCGCGCTCGTCGGCCGCGTCATCCACCTCGCGAGCGCGCGGCGCGACGCGCCCATCGAGTACGTGGAGGCGGGCGCGGTGCCGGCCGAGATCTTGGCCGGCGCGCTCGAGCGCGAGACCGGGGACGCGCTGTCTCGCGCAGCGGGCGGCACGCTCCTCGTCAAGGAGCTGTGCGAGCTTCCCAAGCGGGTGCAGAGGCGGCTTGCCAGCTTCTTGCGCGCGCCGAGCGCCCGCCGCGCGGCCCACAGCGTTCGCATTTGCGCGACCGGGGATCAGGATCTGGCGCGCGCCGCCGAAGCCGGGGTGCTAAACGAGGTGCTCTACGAACGCATCTCGTCACAGGTGATCCAGGTGCCGGCGCTGCGCGACCGTACCGAGGATCTCCCTGCGCTCGCCGGCGCGGTCATCAAGCGCTACGCGCGCCAGCTCGGGCGCGGCCGCATCGCCGTGTCGTCGCGCGCCTACGAGCGTCTGCGGTGCTATCCGTTCCCGGGAAACGTCGCCGAGCTGAAGATCATCTGCCGTCGCCTCGTCGTGCGCTGCCAACATGGCCAGATTTCCTCCTCGGACGTCGAGCGGGCGATCCCGGTGATCGCCGAGCGCGTGCCGGTCGAATCGCTGTCGCTCGAAGAGCTGGTCAGGAGCAAGCTGTCTTCGTTTTTGCGCCGGCTCGACGGGCACGCCCTCACCGGGCTGTACAGCGAGGTGCTCTGCCGCCTCGAGAAACCACTGCTCGACGTCGTGCTCGAGCACACGGGCGGCAACCAGGTGCGGGCGGCCGAGATCCTCGGCTTAAACCGCAACACCCTACGGCGGAAGCTCGCGGAGCACGGCCTCCGCGCGCGCGCCCGCCCGAGCGACCGGAGGCGCCGCACCACGCCTGAAGCCGGGTGACCGGGCGGGTTACCGCTCGCCACTCAGCCCTTGGTGGTCATCTGGTGGACGCCGTCCCAGTCAGCGGGGGGTGGCGACGCTTCGAGCTCGCGCGCCCGCGCGGCCATGATCCGAGCCGCCGCATCGTTCGGCCACCGCTCGCTCACCCGGTCCCAGGCGCGGGCGGCGTCGGAAAACGCCATGGCGAAGTAGCGATCGAGCGCCGCTTCGTAGGCATCTATGTGCGCCCGCGCGTCATCGTCGAGGTCTTCGGGTTTGCCCACGACCTCGAAGATCCGAGCGCCGCTCGACTTGCCGCGGACCGAGACCTTGTCGATCGCGCGCACCACGAAGTCCTCGCCCACGGCCTCGCGCGTCTCCTCGCTGATCAGAATCTCCGTCCCGTAGACGTCGTTTAGGACCTCCAAGCGGCTGGCGAGGTTCACGGCGTCGCCGATGATCGTGTAATCGAAGCGGCGCTCGCTGCCGAAGTTGCCGACGACGACCTCGCCCGTGTGGATGCCGATGCGCGCGTTTACCCGAGGGAATCCTCGCGCGAGCCAGCCCTCGCGGAGCCTCGCGAGGCTGTTTTGACTGGATAGCGCCGTCGCCACCGCCCGCGCGGCGTGCCGGTCCAACGGCTCGGGGGCGTTCCAAAACGCCATGATGCCGTCGCCGATGTACTTGTCGACCGTGCCCCGTTGGGCGTGAATCTCGCGGGTCATCTCGCCGAGGTACTCGCCGAGCAGCGCGGCGAGCTCGTCGGTGGGTAGCGACTCGGCCATCGGGGTGAATCCGACGATGTCGGAGAAGTAGACGGTGACTTGGCGGCGATCGCTGCCGAGCGCGGCCTCTTCGCCCGACCGGATGATCGCGTGTACCAGATCGTCTGGCACGAACTTCTGAAACGACCGCAGCCCCGTCTTCATCTCCTCGAGCGCTCCGCCCAGGCGATCGATCTCCGCGAGGGCGCTCGCGATTTTCGGTTTGGGCGCGAACTGCATGCGCCCGACCGCCTCGGTCTCCTGGGCGAGCGCCTTCAACGAGTGCGCCATGCGCGAGGCCAGCCACACGGCTACGGCGACCGCCACGATGAGGGCCAGAATGCTAGCCATGAGCGTGTCGTCGCGGCTGTCGATGACGGGCTCCATCACGTCGTCCTCGGGCATCACGACGGCGATGCCCCACCCGGGATCGGCGCCGCCGAGCCGCCGCAGGCTGGCGAATAGCGCGCCCTCGTCTGCGTCGAGCTCGAGCGGGATTACCTCGTCCCGCGGGACCGCGCCGCTCGCGCGCGGCGTCTTGTCCGCGAGCGCTCGAGCCGCGGCGTCTTGAATCTCGTCCGCCCTCGTAGGCTCCTCCGCGCCCCCTGGAACGATGAGCTCCGGGCGCGGGTGCGCGATCACCCGGCGCGTGCCGTCCTGCCGGTATTCGATCAAAAACGCGTAGCCGCTGGCTCCCACGTCGAGGCGCTCGAGATACCGGCTGATGGCGAGGAGCTCGAAATCCGCTGACACCACGCCCAAAAGCTCGCCGTCCTCGTCGTAGACCGGCGCCGCCCGGGTCACGCCGGGCACGTCGAGCTCGGCGTCCTCGCCGATGAACACGTACGTGTCCGTCCACGTGGCTTCGCCCGCCCGGGTGGCGGCTTTGTAGTACGGCCGCCCGCGGGGGTCGTAGCCCTCCTCGTCGCGCCGAATGCGCACGAGGTCTCCGCCTTCGCCGATCCGATAATCCTCGAGCGCGAGCCGGTCGTCTTCCCCGGGCAAGAGAAAGCGGATGGTGATCGTCCCGTCGCGATCTCGATAGGCGTGCGTGTAGGCGCCGGTGTCGTCCCGGCCGAACGACAGGTAGGACAGCTCCGGGGTCGCCGCCAACGCCTCGGCCAAGTAACGCCCGACGGCCTCGAGATCGTCTGCAGGGAGGGATCCGCTCTCGATGAGGCGCTTGCTCGTGTCGGCGCGGATCACCGCGCGATCGAGCAGGTGGCTTACGCGCTGTTCCACCCGGTGCGAGGTCTGCGCGAGGATCTGCCGGGAGAGCACCTCGGCGGTCGTGCGGCCGTGGCCGTAGCTGATCCAGCCGATCGCGGCGGCCGTGACGAGGACGAGCCCCACGAGCACCGCGAGCAGCGTGAGCCGAAACGAGATCCGCACTGGCACCGCGTTGTACCGCGCTCTCGTGGCCGTCGAAACCCCTTCGCAATCGCGCGCGTCGTCGGCCCCCGCCGTGGGCCGTTCGGCGCGAAACGAGCTATAGTCCGCGTATGACCACATCCGAGGAAGTGGATCTGATCTTCGACATCGGCGACGCCGAGTTCGAAACTCGCGTCGTCGCCGGCTCGCGGGACGTGCCCGTCGTGCTTGTGTTTTGGGCGCCGTGGTGCGGCCCGTGCCGGGCGTTGGAGCCGGTGCTCGAGGCGGTGACGCACGATTTCCGAGGTGAGTTCGTGCTCGCTCGCATGAACATCGACCAGTCGCCCGAAACCCCCGCTCGCCTGGGCGTGCGCGGGGTTCCCAGCGTCCATCTGTTCTCGGGCGGGCGCGAAATCGGGCAGTTTTCCGGGGGGCGCCCGGAGGCCTCGGTGCGCGCGTTCATTCGGGAGCACATCCCGAGCGAAGCCGATCGCCGAGCCGAGGAGGGCGAAGCGGCGCTCGCAAACGGCGATGCCCGGGCCGCGAGCGCCGCCTTCGAGCGCGCGCTGGCCGCGGATCCCGAGTCGAGCCGGGCTCGCCTGGGCCTCGCGCGTGCTGCCCTCGCGACCGGGGATCCGGCCGGCGCCCGCGAGCTCGCCCGCCGCGTGCCCGCCGCCGCAGACGAGTACGACGCCGCCGTGGCTGTCGCGCAGGCAGCCGACTTGGCCGAACAGGCGGCCGCTGTCGGCGATATGGACGAGGTTTCGCGCCGGCTCCAGGACGACTCGGATGATCTGGAGGCGCGGTTCGCCCTCGGTGGCCACGCGGTCGCGGAAGGCCGCTACCGCGACGCCCTCGACGCGTTTTTCGCCGTGGCGAGCGCCGATCGCCGGTGGCGGGACGAGGCCGGCCGAAAGGCCATGCTGTCGGTGTTCGGGCTCGTGGGCGTGCGCAGCCCGCTCGCCGACGAATACCGGCGCCGCCTTATGATGATTACCTAGTGCCTCGACCCAGGCGTTCTGATCCGTTTGACGGCCCCCTCACGTGCCTCGCTTCGTTGTTCATCAGTCACGTATGGTCAATACGCTCCTTCTTCACGCCTTGCGAGGCACGCGA
>SLNH01000303.1 GCA_007133195.1 Nannocystineae bacterium
GCGGTGGCGTCGCTAAGTGGCATCCGCGACGCTGAGGCCGAGCTCAGGCTCGAAGGCGATGGCGCCTTCGGTCCGGTGGCGGTCGGCGATAGCGACGAGAGGGAGTTTACGGTGGAAAATCGCGGTGACGAGGCCACGGGCTCGATCACTCGCACGATAGGTGGCGCTGGCTTTGTGTTCTTCGGGGGGTGCCAAGGAGAGGTATTGGAAGGCGGTGAGTCGTGCAGTTTCGACGTGCGGTTTAGCCCCGACGAGGAGGGAGCGCACAGCGGGACGCTTACCGTGTCCGCCGATCCCGGAGGCGAGGAGACCGCGGACTTGAGCGGCGACGGCGTCGATGACGCGCAGCTCGCCATCTCGCCGGACATCGAGGTGTGCGGAACCGAGGTGCCGGCGGGGATCGAGGCGGAGGTTCACGAGTGCAGCTACTCGGTAACGAACGAGGGTGTGCTCACCACCGGGCCCATCGACGTGGCTCTCGGCAACGACGCTAACTTCGAGCTGTCGGGCGGCGATTGCGCTGGGAACACCCTCGATGACGGCGAGAACTGCGCGGTAGACGTCGCGTACAAGCCGGAGGACGTGTCGGCCCACGAGAGCTCGGTAACGGTGAGCGCGTCGCCGGGCGGCAGCGCCAGTGCGGAGGCGAGCGGCACCTCGGTGTCGGCGCTGAGCGGCCCCGAGGAGGTCGAGATCTCCGCGGAGGTGGGTGACTCCTCGAACGCTCGTGTCATCGCCGTCACCAACGCGGAAAGCACGCCGGCCACCGACCCGCTCACCGTGACCCTGGCCGGCGCCGACGCGCATCGGTTCGGCATCACTAGCGATGATTGCAGCGGCGTGTCGCTGCCCGGAGAGGGAAGCAGCACCGACCGGACCTGCTCGATTTCGGTTCGGTTCGTGCCCGAGTCGGATCGCGTGCACGACGCGGAGCTCGTGTTCACCGACGACGATCCCGCCGATCCCAACAAGACGGCGACCGTCGAGCTTAGGGGCGTGACCATCGAGTAGCGACCGCGCTCTCGAAGGCCGCAGCAGGCGCCCGTCCCGCAGTGCGGGGCGGGCGCCATTTTTTTGTGCGCCAGGCATGGCGCGCAGCGCCACGACTGGCGCTGACAAGGCCCGGAAAACCGAACGCCTGTGCCGCCTGCTCCGTTGGGAGCGGGAACGAATGACTGGGCGAGGCGCGATGGCGGCGCGACCTTGGGATTCGCCGCGATATATGCGAGTCTGCGCTCGTGCGACGTTTAAAGATGAATATGTTGAAAGACGGGGGCGCGGGGGTGACAGTCGCCGCGGCTGCGCTCATTTTCACTTTCGCTTGTAAGAGCGACGATGACGGCGAAGTCGCACAACGGGCAGCGACCGAGTCTCGGGACAAAGCGGATGACGAGCAGGGGGAGGCAGAAACCGAGCCCGAGGCGCCGCCGCGCGACGATCGGCTAAGCCCCGACGAGAGGCTGACAATTCTCGATGGCTGCTTTGCCGCGATGAACGAAGGCGACGCCGAAACGTTCGTCGCCTGTTATACCGACGACGCCGAGCTCGAGATCGCCGATGCGGTGCCCGAGTTAAGCAGCGACCCGGCGACGGTATTCGCCGATGTTCACGAGGCGTTTTCCGATCTTTCCATCGAGCGCCAGCTCGTCATCCTCGGCGGCAGTACCGTGGCCACGCTGTATTTGCTCGAGGGAACCCACGATGGCCCGCTGTGGGGAATCGAGCCGACTGAGGAGAAGATCTCGGTCTACGGCGGCCAGGTCGCGCACCTGAATCGGGCCGGCGAGATCACCCGAGACGATCGCTATCTCGACCAAGCGACGATCCGCGCCCAGCTCGGCGATCGCCCGGCCGCGCGGGCGCCTCGGCGCGAGGCGGCCTGGCCCGAGCCGGTGCACGCGATCGGCGAGACGGGCGACCCGACGAGCGAAAACTTCGCCGCGTTCAACAAGGGCTATTTTTCCGCCGCACAGGACCGCGACGTAGACGCGATGGTCGCGGCCTACGCCGAAGGTGCCGAGCGCCGGATCGTCCCCCATCGCGAACCCGCGGAGGGAAGTGCGGCGATCCGCCGCCAGCTGCAAGGCGAGCTCCGCGAGTCCCCCGACACCGAGATCCGCATGCGTCGCCAGTGGGGCGCCGGTGACTGGCTCGTCGTGGAGACCCACGTCCGCGGCACGATGGAAAACCCGCCCGAGGGCGCCCGAGACGGTGCGGGCGAGTCTTGGGAGGCTTCCCGCCTCGAGTTTTTCGAGTTCGAAGACGCCTCGATTCGCCGCCACCTTGTGCTTTCAAACGAGCTCGGGCGGCTTGCCTCGCTCGGCGTCGTCGACGCACAGGGCGCCGACGACAGCGGATCTCAGTCGCCGTGAGCCTGTGCGGCCTGGTCTCGGCCATCTACCGCCGTTACGTCGCGTCGCTCGGGGGACGCGGCTGAAACTTCGCGAAGCGTTTTGGAGCGGCAGCGCATCAGGTGTCGATTGCGACGCCGTAACCGGCCGCGGTGGCCTTGCGATAGGCCACCGTGGCGATCGCCGTGTCTTGGACGCCGGTCCCGGTGAGGTCGCACACGGTGACGTCGCCGTCGTCTTCGCGCCCGCGGGCGCGCCCCGCGGTGATCGCGCCGAGCTCGGTGACTGGCGCGTCCTCTGAGAGCGCCCCGGTCTCGACGGCGCTTCGGAGCTCGCCGAGGCGGAGGCATTGCGCGCGGCTGTCGACGATCACGCGCGTGGCGCGGGCCAGCGCCTGGGGATCGAGCTCGTTTTTGTCGCCGCTGTCGGAGCCCATGGCGGTGACGTGCGTGCCCGGCTCGAGCCACTCGGCAAGCAGGATCGGCTCGGCGGCCGGCGTCGTGGTGACCACGACGTCCGCGCCGCGCACCGCGTCCTGTGCCCGCCCGCACGCTTCAGCCGAGACCGACAGCTCGTCTCGGAGTGACGCGGCCAAATTTTGAGCCTTGGCCTCGTCGCGCCCCCACACCCTAACGGCCTCGATCGGGCGAACGATGGACAGCGCCTCGACCTGGAGCCGCGCTTGCAGTCCCGTGCCGAGTACGGCGGCCGTCTTCGCGCCGCGGCGGGCGAGGTGCGCGGCGGCCACGGCGCCCGCCGCGGCGGTGCGAACGTCGGTGAGGTAGCCGTTGTCCAAAAGCACCGCGCGGACGCGACCCGTCTTTGCGTCGAACAAATTCATGAGCCCCGACAAAGACGGCAGGCCGAGAGCTGGGTTTTCGAAAAAGCCCGTCGACACCTTGAGCGCGAAGCTATCGAAGCCCGGCACGTAGGCCGTTTTGGCGTCCATCTCGCCGTTGTGATCGGGGATCGCGAGGTGGACGACCGGCGGCATCTGAACGCCGCCGCGATCGAGCGCCGTGAACGCGTTTTCCACGGCATCGACCGCTTCCCGGTCGAGCTTGACGCAGTCTCTGAGCTCGCGCTCTGTGAGCACCGTGATCGACATGACTCTCTCCGACAACCTCTGCGAAAGACGACGCGAATCTTGCCATACGCCAGCGCGGCGCCGCGCCGGCGAAAGCGCGGATCACCGCCGGCGGGATGGACACGCGGCCGCGCTGTCACAGGAGCGACTGAAGGACCATCCGCGCCGCGGTGTGGCCGCGAAGCGTCCACGCGGGCGGGTTGCCGAGCACCACGGCGATCGCGACCTCGGGGTCGTCTGCGGGGGCGAACCCCACGAACCAGGAATACCCTATGTGGCTCGGGTCGCGGCGCGTGAGCGTGCCCGTTTTGCCCGCGACACGGATGCCGGGCAGGTATTGGCGCGCGGAGAACGCGCGCCGCGCCGTTCCGCTCACGGTGGTGCCGACCATCATGTCGCCGACGTGGCTCGCCACGTGCGGATCGAGGGTCCGCTCGGGCTCCTCGGGGACGACCTCGCGGATGTGCCCCGAGGGTTCGACGACCCGATCGACGATTCGAGGCGCCACCTTGAGCCCGCCGCTCGCCACGACGCCGGCCAGCGTGGCGCCGCCCAGCGCCGAGATCTCGGTGTGCCAAAACCCGGCCGCCACCCGGGCGAACTCCAGCGGCTCTTCCGGGATGCGCGCGCGTCCCGCGTCGGCTTCGATGGCGAAGTCGGGCGCCTCATAAAATCCGAACCGCCCGGCGTAATCCGACAGCGTGGTGGCGTCTAGGTGCCGGTGGGCGAGCTTGGCCATCACCGCGTTGCCCGAGTGCGAGACGCCGAACGCGAGGTCCTCGCAGCGGTGGTCCAGCGGGTGGTCTTGGAGGTGCTCGCTCTCGATGGAGCGGCCCCCGCCGTGAAAGCACACCTCTCGGCTCGGCTCCACCCCGGCGGACACGAGCGCCCCAGCGGTCACCACCTTGAACACCGACGCCGCCGGTGCCCAAACTTGCGCGGGGAGCTGCCAGTCTTGCTCCCTCGCGGGGTCGATGTTGCGGCGGCCGGCGTAGGCCAAAATGTCGCCCTCCATGGACATGGCGACGATCGCCCCGACTTCGGGGTTGGCCCGCTCGAGCACGCGCTCGGCGGCGTCTTGCGCCTCGGGCTCGAGGGTAAGCACCGCCTCGCCGCCGCCGACGAGGGGCGCGATGAGCTCGCCTTCGTCCTCGAACATCGACGCGAGGGCGAGCACGCCGCGCAGCTCGCCGTCGCCCACAAGCTCGCCGGCCTGATCGGCCTCGTCCTCGCGATCGGGGTCGCGCTCGCGCTCCGGCTCGCGCTCGCGTGGGTCCGCGCTCTCGCCCAGCGGGCCGAGATCGCGCTCCGGAACGGTTACAGCGAGCTCGGGAGCCCCCTCCGCCCCGGACTTGGCCGCTTGCAAGGCTCCGAAACCAAAGCCCCCGACCACGAGGAGCGCGGCTCGCCCGACAGATAGTCCACGTGACATGGTGTGCACCACGGGGCAATCTTCCTTTTCGGACGCGCCGGGGGCAAAAAAACGATACTTTGACAACCGCCGAGGGGCGCGTCTAAACGAGAAGCATGAAGCTCAGCTTGGATGTCACGGGGCTCACGCAGGCCGGCGTCGGCGACGCGGGGGTGGGCGAAGACGATCTCGAGGCGCTCGCGGGCCGCGCCGCGGCCGCCGTCGAGCAAACGCGCGCGCTGCGCGAAGCCGGCGATGTGGGTTTTTTCGACCTGCCAGACGATCGGGACGCCGCCCGGCAGGCGATGACCTACGCCCAAAACCTGCCCCC
>SLNH01000102.1 GCA_007133195.1 Nannocystineae bacterium
CCCGCGGCGCGCCGAGGTGGTGCGCGCCGGCACGGCGGTCGCAGCCGAGCTCGAGGACGGCGCGCGCCGGCTCCTCCGGCGCATCGACCTCACGCCGGCGCTCGGCGACATCGCCCCGGGCGAGCCGCGGTTTGCAGGCGCCTGGCCGCGCAGCGCCGCAGACGGCGGCGGGCTCGAAATCGAGCTCGAGGACGGATCGCGCGAGGCGGTGGAGGCCGAATTCTTGGCGGACGGCGCGGCCCGCTGCCGGCGCGAGCGTCGCGCCGAGCTCGTGATCGAAAACGCCGGCGCCCTCGTGACCGCGACCGGCGCGGCCGGCGAGGCGGGCGATCCTCTCGGGGTGATCCCGGGCGGCGCGGTCCTCGCCGGGGGCGGCGAGATTTTGTGGAGGGGCAAGAGCGAGGATCTCGGCCGCGCGGGCATCGACACCGCCGGTGCGATCCGCATCGACGCCGGCGGCCGCCTGGTCACCCCGGGCCTCGTGGACTGCCACGCCCACCCGATCTTTGCCGGCAATCGCGCCGACGAGTTCGCCCGCCGCGCCCGCGGCGAGGACTACTTGGCGATCGCGGCGGCGGGCGGCGGCATCGCCGCCACCGTGGAGCCGACCCGACGAGCGAGCTTCGAGGAGCACCTCGAGCTTCTCCGGGCGCGTCTTCACCGCGCCCTGGCCGCCGGCACCACCACCATGGAGGCCAAGTCGGGCTACGACCTCACCGCCGCCGGTGAGCTCCGCATGCTCGAGGTCGCGCTGGCGGGAGACAGCCTGTCCGCGGTGGACGTGTCCCCCACCTTGCTCGGCGCGCACTTCATGCCGCCCGAGCGCAAAGACGACCGCGAGGGCTACGTCGCCGAGGTCGCGGACACCATGGTCCCGGCCGCCGCCGAGCGGGGCCTGGCCGAAGCCGTGGATGTGTACTGTGACCGCGGCGCGTTCACCCTCGAGGAGACCCGGCGGATCCTCGAGGCCGGAGTGCGAGCTGGACTCGCCGTGCGCGGTCACGTAGGCCAGTTTTCCGACCTCGGCGCCGCCGAGCTCATCGCGGAGCTCGGCGGGCGCTCGGTGGATCACGTCGAGCAGATCTCCGAGGATGGAATCTCGGCCCTCGCCCGCGCCGGCGTCACCGCCGTGATGCTCCCCGGCGCCTGCGTGCAGCTCCGCCTGCCCGTGCCGCCGGTCGCGGCCCTCCGGCGCGCGGGCGTGCCCATGGCGCTCGCGAGCGACCTCAACCCGGGCACGAGCTTCAGCGAGACCCTCCCCGTGCAAATGTGGCTCGCGACCACCCACTACGGGATGACCGTGGAGGAGGCGTGGCTCGGCGTCACCCGCGAGGCCGCCCGCGTCGTGGGCCGCCCCGACCGAGGCGTCCTCACCCCGGGGGCGCGCTGCGACGCCGTCGTGTGGGACGCCGAGCACCCGGCCGAGATCTGCTACCACTACGGCACCCCGCTCGCACGCGACGTCATCGCCGGCGGCCGGCCCGTTCTGTAGCCCCGCCCGAGCCAGCGTCAAAACTCTGGCTCGCGCGGGCCCCGTCCGCGCCGCCCAGTCAGCGCTCTTGGCGCGGCCATTGCGAGCGACGCGGAGCGCCCCTCGGGCCTTTTTTCTGGCCGACCTGGCGGACGCGCGCCAGGGTGAAGGTATGACGTCTCCCGCAAGGCGTGACCCGAATACGCCGGCTGAGTACGACTACGATCTCGGCGCACACGGCCGCCGGGTGGCCACGCGATCGGCGGAGGCCCAGCGCTGGTTCGATCGCGGCCTCGTTTGGACCTACGGGTTCAACCACGAAGAGGCCGTGCGCTGCTTCGAGCGGGCGCTCGAGTGCGATCCTCATTGCGCGATGGCGCACTGGGGCATCGCCTACGCGCTCGGCCCGAATTACAACAAGCCGTGGGACGCCTTCGATGAGGCCGATCTCAGCACGTCGCTGGCGAGGGCGTTTGGTTGCTCGAGGCGGGCGGCGGAGCTGTCGGCGGACGGTCCGCCCGCCGAGCGCGCGCTCATCGACGCGCTGCAGGCGCGCTACCGAACCTCACATCCACCTTCTGCGAGCGAGCTCGCCCAGTGGAACGACGACTACGCCGACGCCATGCGGGCCGTGTATCGCGAATACGGAGGCGATATGGACGTGGTCGCGCTGTTCGCGGAGGCCCTACTCGACCGCACGCCCTGGCAGCTTTGGGATCTGGCGAAAAACGACGTGGCGGAGGGGGCGAGCACCGTCGAGGCGACGGAGGTGCTCGAGCGAGCGCTGGGCTGGCCAGAGGGCGCCGCGCACCCGGGCGTCTTGCACATGTACACCCACCTCATGGAGATGTCGCCGCATCCCGAGCGCGCCCTGCGCGCCGCTGACGGGCTGCGGACACTCGTGCCGGACGCCGGGCACCTCGTGCACATGCCCACGCACCTCGATGTCTTGTGCGGAGATTACCAGAGCGTCGTCAAGACCAACGATCGCGCGATCGAGGCCGACTCGCGCTACCTCGAGCGCGAGGGCGCGCTGAACTTTTACACCCTGTATCGGTCGCACAACTATCACTTCAAGATCTACGGCGCGATGTTTCTCGGCCAGCTCGGCGCGGCCCTCGATGCCGCCGCCGGGCTCGAGCAAACGATTTCGGACGACTTGCTCCGCGTCGAGTCCCCGCCCATGGCCGACTGGCTCGAGGCGTTCTTCCCCATGCGCATGCATGTGCTCGTGCGATTCGGGAAGTGGCAAGACATCCTCGCCGCCCCCATGCCGCGCGACCCGGAGCTTTATTCGTTTACCACCGCGCTCACGCACTATGCCAAGGGCGTGGCATGCGCGGCGACGGGGCGGACCCAGGAGGCCGAGGAACAGTCGGCGCGGCTGGATGCCGCGTTTGCCCGCGTGCCGTTGACCCGCTTCTTATTCAACAACCGCGGCGTCGACATCCTGGCCATCGCGCGGCAAATGCTGTCGGGGGAGCTCGAGTATCGCAGGGGCAACGTCGAGCGCGCCTTCGCGCACCTGCGCGACGCCATCGCCCTCGACGACGGCCTGCCCTACGACGAGCCGTGGGGGTGGATGCAGCCGACCCGGCACGCCTACGGCGCGCTGTTACTCGAACAGGGCCGCGTCGAACAGGCCGAGGCCGTCTACCGCGCCGACCTCGGACTCGACGCCAGCCTCGCCCGCCCGTATCAGCACCCCGACAACGTGTGGAGCCTGCACGGCTACCACGAATGCCTAACCCGGCTCGGAAAGCGCGCCGAGGCGCGGGTCATCGAGCAGCGGCTCGCCCTCGCCGCCGCGCGCGCCGACGTGCCGATCCGCGCGTCATGCTACTGCCGGACCGCGCGCGCCGCCTAACCCAGTCAGCCTCAAGCGCCGACCAGTCTTCAAACCGGTCGCCGCTCTAGGCGAACGTCGGGCTCCCGTGGTGGTCGCAGTGATCGCCGTGCGGAAAGTGCAGGTGTCCCTCGACCAGATAGCATGTGTGATCGCCGTGGGGGACGGGCTCGTGGCCGCAGTCCGGACCGTGGACGTGTTCGGATCCATGGTCGCTGCACGCGTGGCCGCCGTGGCAGCCATCGGGATACGCCCCGCCTGACTCCAGGGCGCAGTCGTGCACGTGATCGTCGTGCACGTGGTGCAGATGGCCGCCGTGCAAGTAGTCGATGTGGTCGCCGTGGCGGATGGCCGTGTGCCCGCACGCCGGCCCGTGCTCGTGCCCCTGATCCGAGTGGCTTGGATGCTCTCCGTGGCAGTTCATCGCGCTTCCTCCTGATTACGTTCCATGCGCGGCGTGGTCGAGCGCCGCCTCGAGGAGATGCCGCACGTGATCATCTTCGAGGCGATAAAACACATGACGCCCCGCGCGCCGGCGGCGCACGAGCCCCTCGCTCCTGAGCACCCGCAGCCGGTGGGAGACCGTCGATACGTCGGTCTCGAGCGCCGCGGCCAGCTCGGAGACGCACGCCTCCTCGCGCGATAGGAGCGCCAACACCTGAATCCGGCCTTCCTCCGCCATCGCCCGGAGAAACGCCGCCGCCCGCGCGACGAGCTCCGCGTCCGGGGGGCTCTTCCCCGGTGCGGCGTGCTCGTCACCACATTCTTCGACCGGCTCCATACTGCTCATTTGTACTACGGTGCAATTGAGCAGCTCTTGCCTGCGGCTGTCAAGCGACAAGGCCGCCAACCGCGTGGTGAACCCGCGCCAGGTGCGCCCCCGGCCGTCACTTTCGGCGAGGCATCACGGCGAAAGCCGCGCGATGGCTTCAGAGGCAGACGTCGCAGCGCCCGCGGAGCTGAATGGCCACGTCGCGGCGGCGGACCGCCCGCGGCGTGCCCCGCGTTCTTCGAAACGAGAGCTCCGCCTTGGGCAAGCACGCCACGCTGCCGCACTCGCTGCATACAAAGTGCGGATGCTCGTGCTCGCCCTCACCGTCGGCAATGGCCTCGAAGCGCCAGACGTGATCGCCGATGTCGCTTCGCCTGAGCAGCCCCGCCCGCGTGAGGTCCATCAAGTTGCGGTAGATGGTCGTGCGATCCCATCCCCCTCTCGCCAACTTGTCCGCGACCTCACCGTGACTCGCCGGCGCCGGTTCGCTGGTCACCAGCGCGAGCACAGCCACCCGCGCCGGGGTCGCACGCAAGCCTGCTTCGCGAATCCGCCGCTGCGCTGCGTCTCGCTGGTCCTGCCGCCGCGCTCGCGTCACTGAGGCCCAGCCTAGCGAAACCGCAGACATGAGACAAACCCCTCCGAAATTTTCGCACACCCCCGCCCGCGCCCCCCCCACATCCAGGGGCGCCCGCATCGACCGTGCCCCCGGGTTTCTCCAAAAGTGCACCGCCCTACACGATTCTCCCGCCCCCGCCGCAACCAGAACCGCCACGGATCGCCCACAAAGGCCGGACCTACCCGGAAGTCTCCCACACCGCATCGAGCAGCCCAGCCGCGCCCGCGCCGGTTCGGCCCCTCCTGCCCTTGAACTCATACCCGACCTGATGCAAAGTCCAACTCCCAAGCGGGAGTTCAGCGACGGGCCCATAGCTCAGCCGGTAGAGCAGCGGACTTTTAATCCGTTGGTCGAAGGTTCGAATCCTTCTGGGCTCACCCCACTCCGCACAAGACCCCATCGTCTAGCAGGCCTAGGACACCGGCCTTTCACGCCGGCGACACGGGTTCAAATCCCGTTGGGGTCGCC
>SLNH01000423.1 GCA_007133195.1 Nannocystineae bacterium
TCACAGATAGTAGTGGAGCATCAAGAGGCCTAGGGTCGAGGCGTCGCCGTACTCGCCGCCCTGGGCTTCGAACCTCGCCATCCCCATCACCTCCCAGTGGGCGAGGGGGAAGAACTGCGCCGATAAGCTCAGGGCGTCGCGCTGCACAGAAACCGAGAGATCGTCGTCGTACCGTTCGACGGACGCGCCGAGCATGAGCCCCTGGATCGGGAAGTAGTTCAGGCCGAGACGCGCGGCGAGTTGGTTTCTGCTCGGCCCCGGATCGAAGTCGAACGTCTGCCGCCCGAGATCGAGCTGAGCCTTGGCGAGCAGGCTCGGCGCGTCGAAATAGTAAGAGCCGAGCACGCCGGCCAGATAGCGGGCGTCGTCGCTCGTGAAGTCGATCTTCGACTGTGCACCCACCGTGCCGTCGTTCCCCAGCCGGTATTCGCCGTAAAGGGCACCGCCCGTCGCCTCCCTGCCGACCACGGACGGCGAGCTGAAGTCCAGCGGCAAGACGGGCGCCGGCATGTAGGCGTTCGCGTGTACCTCCCATTCCTCCTCGACCACACCGCCGCCCAGCGCGTATTTCTCCTCGAGGGTGTGGAGCCCGAGGTAGCGGCGCATGTAGCTCGTGTGGTCCACGGATCGGAACCCGTAAGTCGGAAAATACCGGCCCACTCGGGCGTAGGGGCCGGTGGCGTCCGGCTGCCACATGGCGTAGTGCTCGCGGCTCACGATGCGGCTAAGCGGCGAGTCGCTCTCCCGGACCTGCGCGCGCACGCCCAAGGTAATCGCGAGCGAAAAATCGCCGGCGAAGAAGTTCGAATAGATGTCGCCCTGCATCGGGAACAGGGCGAGCTCGGGGTCGGCGTCGCGGTCCCGGGCCGTCGCGGCGACGCGGAAGTCGGCGCCGGTGGCCAGCCAGTCCGGCTCGTCGACCAGGCCGTGCATGAAGTCGCCGTCGCCGCCGCGGCTTATCTGGCCTTCGGACGCGAACCGGCCGTAGTCGTTTATGAGGCCCCCGCCGTCGGGCGAGTAGTGGCACATGGTGCATCGGGCGGCACCGGTCGAGAAGCGAAACTCGGGATAGGCCGAGGCGGCGGGCGCTGCCAGCGCCGCCGCGAGCGCGATGAGCGCGGCGAGCCAAAGTCTCGACACGTGTGACGTCAGTTGCACGGCGCGCCCTCCAGGATCCACTGCTCGATGAGATCGATGTCCGCGTCGGGCAGGGCGACGTCGGGGGGCATCGGCGTCGGCACTTCGAGGCCCAACAGGAGGTACATGAGCTGGGAGTTCTCGGGTTGGCCTGGGTTGATGTAGCGGCGGAGCCCTTCGCCCTCGTCGCCACATGCGCGGCCCGTAAGCTGCACATACGCGTCCTCCATCGACTCGAAATCGAGCCCGGCCGCCTCGGAGAGGCCAGAGTGACAGCCTGACGTGGTGCAGTTCGGCTCGATGATCGCCGTGTGGATGTACTGAAAGCTCGGCGGGCGCTCATCGTCCCCACAGGCCATGAGGGCGACCGATGCCGCGGCCACGAGCACGCCTAACCGCATCCCCATGGCCGCACAGTACCTGAGCGGGCGGGGGGATCAAGCTTTCTGGCGTCCCCCCCCACCGCGCCGGTGGCAAACGGGAACGCGCCGGCGGGGGCTTTCGGGCCACATGGGCGGCGGGATACGATAGAAGCGAGGCCGAACGAGGAGCGGAGTCCCAAACAGTATGAACGCGGCGATCGTGTGTCTGATCGGGCTCAGCGTGTTTGCGCTCGGCTACCGCTTTTACGCGCGCCACCTGTCCCGGCGGGTGCTCGCGATCCGCGACGACGAGCCCGTCCCCTCGCGAGAATGCGCCGACGGCGTCGATTACGTGCCCACGAGGCGGCACGTGCTGTTCGGTCACCACTACGCGTCCATCGCCGGCGCCGCGCCGATAATCGGGCCCGCCATCGCCGTGGTGTGGGGCTGGGTGCCCGCGCTCGTGTGGATCGTGCTCGGGACCGTGTTCATGGGCGCGGTTCACGACTTTTCGACGCTGGTCATGTCGATGCGCCACAAGGGCCAGTCGGTGGGGACGATCATCGCGGACGTCATCGGCCCGCGCACCCGCATCCTGTTTCTGCTCGTCATCTTCTTTCTCGTGATGCTGGTGATCGCCGTGTTCGCCCAGGCGATCGCGGGGCTGTTCATCCAGCAGCCCGGCGCCGTGATCCCGGTCAACTTTCAGATCGGGGTCGCGCTCCTCATCGGTTACATCTGCTACAGGCGGGGCACCGGTTTTCTTTGGCCGTCGCTCGCGGCGCTCGTCTTGCTCTACGCGATGATCGCGGTCGGGGCTCGATTTCCGCTGTCGTTGTCGGCGCTGCCCCTTGTGGGCGAGTCCGTCAACGTGATGCCGTCGTGGCTGCCGGAGCGCACGGTCGTCGTGGGCGCGGTGAGCGAGGAGATCGCGTGGGTCGTCCTCCTGCTCGCATACACGTTCGTGGCCAGCGTCCTGCCGGTTTGGGTCCTCCTCCAGCCGCGCGATTACATCAACGGACACCAGCTCCTCGTCGGTCTCGCCCTGATGATCGCCGGCATCATGGTCGCGCAGCCTTCGATCGTCGCGCCTGCGTTCAGCGCCGCCCCGGAGGATGCGCCGAGCTGGTTCCCGTTTCTCTTCGTGACGATCGCGTGCGGGGCGATCTCGGGCTTTCACGGGCTCGTCTCGTCGGGCACCACGAGCAAACAGATCGCCCGGGCCACGGATGCGCGCGCGATCGGCTACGGCGGGATGCTGGGCGAAGGGACGCTCGCGCTCCTCGCCACCCTCGCCGTCGCGGCGGGCCTCGCGACCACCGCGGAGTCGTGGGGCGCTCATTACCACAGCTTCGAAACCGCGGCGGCGGAGGGCGTCGGCTACTTCGTGCAGGGCGCCGCGACGTTCATCGAGAGCCTCGGATTGGGCAGCGAGCCGGCGCAGATTCTCGTCACCATTCTCGTCGTATCGTTCGCCGCGACGAGCCTGGACACCGGCGTCCGCATCCAGCGCTACATCCTCCACGAGCTGGGGAGCATCTACAGGATTCGCCCGCTCGAAAACCGCTACGTGGCGAGCCTCATCGCCGTCGCGTTCCCGCTCTTGTTGGTCCTGGCGGGGCAGGCGAGCGAGCTGTGGCCGCTGTTCGGCACGAGCAACCAGCTCCTCGCGGGGCTCTCGCTCACGGTCGTATCCGTGTGGCTTTACCGGAGCAGGCTGCCGTGGATTTACGCGGCCGCGCCCATGGTGGTCGTCATCGCCGTGGCGCTCACGGCGATGGTGGTCAACCTCGCTGACTACGTGGCCAGCGCGAACTACGCGCTCGCCGTGATCGGGTCCCTCATCCTCGCGCTCCAGGTCTGGGTGCTGGTTGAGGGGGCGGTCGTCATCCGGCGCGCGGGGCAGCCCGGCGGTAGCGCGCGGTAACTCAGGTCGCGCCAGGAGCGGCCATGATGCGGCCATGATGGCGGATGGGCGAGCCGACGATCGCGGCGGACCCGCCGGACGCGGACCAAACCGGCGCGGGCTGTGGCTATATGCAGGCAAATTGCGGGTGCGTAGGGACTGTAGGCGCACCTAGGTTGACTTTCATTTACCGGTGCACTAAACGAGGGACTCGTGCTCTCGTCGCGTTCGGGACAGCGCCGCCCTCCGGGGCTGAGACATCTCGCCGGCATGGTGGTCGCGCTCTTCGCGTTCGCCCAAGTCGCCGCGTTTCATCATCACGCGTCCGTCGAGCACAAGCGCTGTCAGGAACACGGCGAGCTCGTCCACGCCCATCCCTCTGAACACGAGGAGGCGCAGCACGCCGCTCCGGGGGGCGTGACGGGGGAGTACGACGGGGCTGCCCTCGTTGCGGCGGACTCGGCGACGCACAGTGACGCGGCGCCGCACCACCACTGTTCCATCGCGCCAACGACCCGTGAGGCCGAGGCAAGCGATTGCCAGACGCCCCCGGCGTACAGAAGCGATGCCTCGACGTCGCAGGCGGCGCCGGTGGAGCGCGACATCGAAGCTGCGGAGGCGAGCTTTCGGCTCGCTCCCAAGGCGTCGCCACCGGTGGCGCGCGCTCGGGTCTGAACCGCCGCACAGCGCGTGGGCAGAGTTCGGGGCGCCGCGATCGCGCGTGTGACGCGGCGGCGAGCTGCCTCCGTGCTTCGCGGGCCTACGCCTGCCCGCGAGGGTCGACATCGCGCGGCGATTCGATCCTAGCCAGACCCGGGCGACGCGCCGCCTTCGCGGTTCGAGTGGCGGGGGTTCATCGCAGCCGGTGGCCGAAAAACGGCGCCGCCCGCGATCGGACGCCCGCGGCGGCGTCGTGAGGAACCATCGTGATCGTGCGCGGCGGTGACGCCGCGCGTTTTCTCACAGTTCAACCTAGTTGACAGGAGTAGCAAGAATGCGACCTACCAAGACAGCAGCGCTCGGCTTCGCCACCGGTGCGGCCATGCTCGCCGCGTGCGGCAGCGACGATAACGGACACGGGCACGACGACATGGAGCGAGTCGTGATCATCGACCGCGGGCAGACGGCACCAACCGAGGTAGCCGAGTGGGAGCGGGGCGAGGGGTGGACGGCCGACTCTGCGATCCCGGCGCTCGGCGTCGGTGACGACGGCCGGATCTCGCTCGGGGTCGAGATCTATGACGACACCGGGACCCAGCTCATCGACGACAGCGGCGACTTTTCCGCGCGCTACCGCGTGGCCGATGGGGCCGATGACGGCGTCCTCGATATGGATCGAGCCGATGACGACATCTTCCACGGCGATCACGTCCACATCTACGGCGCGGCCGAGGGGACGAGCGAGATCGAGTTCGTGCTGTGGCATGACGATCACCTCGAGGGGCATACGAGCGCCATCGATGTCACCGTGGGCGAGGGCGCGGACTACCGGGAGATGGACGTCGTCGACATCCGCAACCGCGGCGAGACCGATAACCCCGTGGTGGCGACCTGGGAGTACGGCGAGGGCTGGGACGGCGAAATCCCCGACATCGACTTCGCCGAAAACGGCCGCCACTCGCTCGGCGTCGACATCTACGACTCCGAGGGCGTGCTTCTCCACGAGGAGAGCAGCGAGTGGAGCGGGCGCTTCTACGTGCCCGGGGACGCTGACGAGGGGGTGGTGAACACCGAACTCGGGGACGACGATATGTTCCACGGTGATCACGTTCACGTCTACGGGCTCGAGGAGGGCAGCACCGAGCTCGTGTTCGTGCTGTGGCACGAGGATCACTCGGAGGCCGAGACCAGCCCCATCGCGCTCGACGTGGTCGGCGAGGTCGAAAGGTACGTCGACGTCGTCGACATCCGCGACCGCAGCGAAACCGGTGATCCGGTGGTCGCGCGCTGGACGTACGACGAGGGTTGGCTTGAGGAGGATCCCAACGACGGAGACGAGTACGACGGCCTGCCGGAAATCGTTTTGGCTGACGACCCGGCGCGGGTTTCGCTCGGGGTGGACATCGAGGACTCCGCCGGGCGCCCAATCACGTGGCCTGGCTTCGGCTACGCGCCCGCGTATGACATCGATGACGGGGACGACGTGCTGTATTACCTAGGCGAAGACATCGGCGACGATGACGTCGATGAGGACTTCCTCTTCCACGGCGATCACGTCCACGTCTACGGCAAAGATTCGGGAACGGCTGAGCTCATCTTCCAGCTGACCGCGGACGACGACTACAGCGACGTCGTGGGCGAGACCGCCGGAGAGGAGATCGAAGTCGTAGAAACGGCCGAAGACTAGCGCGCGGATTTCGGGTGCGAGGCGGTGGCCCCTTTCCCGCTTCCTCGGGGTCGCCGCCTCGCACCTTTTTGTCTTGCGCATCACGGCGAAGGGCACCCGGGAGGTGTGCGTAGATCCCGAGCTTCGATGAAAAGGGACTCTTCCTAGGTCGGATCACAGCGCGCCGGGTGGCGCGAGGCCGGCGCGGACGCAGCGCACGTGGCGGTTCGAGGACGTGGCCTTGCTGCCGCTCGCGTCGCGCTTGCTGGTCGAGAAATCGAGGTAAAACGCCGCCGACGCCAAGCTGGGGGCGGTGGTCGAGCTCCAGTAGCGGCCATCCTCGGTCTGGGGGAAGGCCTCCTCGTCGATTGACGGGCCGAACGTGTCGAAGTCGACGAGGCTCGTGAGCTCGTTTACGTCGGGCACGCGCCAGTCGCCGTGGCCGTCCCAGTCGAGCGCGTCGCAAAACGCGAGCGCATCCTCCCACGCGAGCTCGTCCACGTCGCCCTCGCCGCACTCGTCGCCGGACTGTCCCGCCGAGCAGCCCTGCCAGACCAGGCCGGTCGCCCGGTCCCGCACCACCGGCTCGCCGGATGTGCTCCCTAGGCGAACGAAGTCCGCGGCCGGTACAGCCTCGCCGCGCACGCAGCGCACGAAGCGTTCCCGGTCGTCCGGGGCATCGATGGTGCCGCCGCCGTCGAAATAGAGCGTCCAATAATAGTTGTCAAACCCTGGGATCGCGGTGGAGGTCCAGTGGGCGTCGGCCGTGCCCCCGGGAAAGGGCGTCTCGGGGAAGAACGCCTCGTCTACCGAGGGCGAGCTCCGTTCGAGATGGAGGATGCTCGCGAGCTCGCGCAGCGAGGGCAGGCGCCAATCGCTTCGCCCACCCCATGACAGCTCATCGCATGCGTCGTTAGCGTCCGCGTTCGACACCGTGCTTGGCTCTCCGCCCGAGGTGCAGTCCTGGCTGCTCAGGCCGAGCACGCAGCCCTGCCACTCGAGATCGGTAAGCCGATCGACGACGACCGGGTTGCTCGGCGTCCCGTCGATCTCGTAGCGCTCGGCGGGCTCGACGTGAAGGTCCCAGCCGAACTGCGCGTCTTGTCCGGCAAAGCTCGCGCCCGAAGAGGGACAGCTTTGCAGCGGCTCGTCCTCGGTGTAACAGGTCGATTGACCGGTATCGGGGAGGACGCCGCCGAGCGCGAAGTCGATGGAGCTGCTGCGCTGGCCATCGCGCTCCGCGGCGATCGAGACCGCGCCGCGGCCGCGATCCGCCCAGAGCGAGGGCTCCAGCGTAACCTCGAGCCGATCGGATTCGACGCTCGCCGGCGCGATTGCCTCCTCGTCTCCGCCCGCGTCCCATATCACGCTCATATCCCCCGTGAACCCAGAGCCCAGCACCTCGAGGTCGAGCGCAGCCGGGTTATCGGGCCAGGTCCTCGCCGGAGACAGGCGCTCGAGGGCTGGCGCCGGGCCGGCGTCACCCGCGCCGGCGTCGCCCGCGCCGGCGGACGTGGCGTCGGGATTGGCCTCGGCGTCGCCAGGTCCCGGTGAGCTGTCGGGTTCGCTCTCTGTGACCGTACCGCAGGCGCCATAAAAGCCGAGGAGAGCACCGCACAGGGCGGCACGGACGGCCAAACGTAGAGCCATCGCATGAGTATGCGCATTCGCAATGGCAAAGTACATACCCGGCAAGGGTGAGCCCCGGCCAGGGGTGGGGCGTTGGCTCGTGGAGCTCGTCGCGCGCCCATCGGCTCCGAGATGGGGGCGTACGCGGAGCACGTGAGGGCGGCGGCGGGCGCCCGGCGCCGTTCACTTCGGCCCGGTCTGGCCATAGCGCCGGCGCGATCGCGGCTCCGACCGGCGCCGCGGAGGACGACGGGGCTCACGCCGTCGTGAGAATATCGCGGGCCTCGGGAATCTTCGGACGCGTCATTGCGCCGCGCGAGTGCACGAGGGCGGGCCGCCGCGACCACCCGCCGCGGCGGCGCCGCGAAACCGCGAGCGGATATACTGTCATAGGAGCTATCAGCTCCCATACTGGGTTGGGATGGAGCGACTTCGATGGATTCCACAGGGCAGAGCCGGGTTGACTGCCGAGCCTCGGCACAGGGCGAGATGAATCAGTCCGATCATTCGGAGCCGAGTCGACCCGGGGCGGGCGAGGCGCCGACGTTATGCGATCCGTTCGCGCACGAGTTCGGGGCGCCGGATTTGGCCATCGAAGTTCGCGCGCACGTGGCCGCGCCGCGCGAAGAAACGTGGCGGTTTCTGGAGTCCGAGCGCCACGGCATCGCGGTCGGCGATAAGCGCGCGTACGAGGTAACGCTCGGGGACGACGGCTTCGTGTCGCGCGTGGCGCGGGTTCGGCGGCTCGGGACGCGAATGGCGTGGGAGGAGCACAGCTACGACTACGTGAGGCCCGCGTGGTTTCGAATCGACCGCCGTCACCTGGGCGGCCCCGTCGCCCGCGAGGTGTTCTCGCAGCGGCTTCGTGAGACGGCCGAGGGGACCGAGGTGTCGGTCAGGGCCGATAGCTGGGCGCGAAATCGGCTCGGTCGGGCGATGTTGGCGAGCGTTCGAGGCCTCATGAAGCGGCGCCTCGCGCGCACGGTGCGCGACATCGGGCGAGGGCTCGAGCAGTGCTACGGAGGCGCGCGGGCGAGCGGCGACGCTGGCGAAAAGCCGGCCTCGCCCCTCACGATCGGTCCGCCCCCGCCGCGCCTTACCGGGCGCGCGCGCCGCCGTCTCGAAGCCGGGTGCGCGCGCTTGTCGTCGCGCGCGTTCGCGATGCACCTGCAGGATCACCTCGCGCGGGCGCCGCTGATGGAGCAAGACCGCATGGCCCCGCTCGCGCTCGCCGAGGCGTGGCGGCTTCCCGAGGACGAGGTGATTCGAGGGTGTCTCGAGGCTACGCGCGAGGGGCTCCTCTCGCTTAGGTGGGATCTTTTGTGCCCGTCGTGCGAGGGCGCAAAGGCGAGCGCCGAGACGCTCGACGCGATGAATGCAGAGGTTCACTGCGCCTCTTGCAACATCCGCTACGACGAAAGCTTCCCCAGCGCGGTGGCCGTCTCGTTTAGGCCTGCGCCAGCGATCCGCGCGCTGAATTACGAGCCCCAGTGCATTGGCAGTCCTCGCCACACCCCGCACGTCCTCGCGCGGATGCGCCTCGAGCCGGGGGAGACGAGAACCGTGGCGATCGATCTCGACCGCGGCCACTACCGAATCCGAGATTTGCGAGCGCTACTCGGCGCGAGCCTCGAGGTCGCCGGCGACGCCGAATCGCGCGGCGCCACGGCCGAGCTCACGGAGGGGGGCGCGCGTCCGCCCGTGCTGAGGGTCGCGCCCGGGCGGTGTGAGATCGCGCTTTGCTCGCGCCTCTCGATCCCGTCGTGGGTCGTGCTCGAGGAGCGCTGGCGCGCGAGAAACGCCCTGACCGCGGACCGGCTGCTCGCCATGCCCGAGGTGCGAGCGCTCCTCCCCGACCATGCGCTCGGGTCGGCGAGCCACATCCAGCTTCGCACCGCGTCCGTGCTGGTGGGCGAGGCCTTCGGGGGAAGAGACGTCGGCGACGGCCTGCGGGATCTCGTCGCGACAGAGCGGCCGTACTCGGTGCGCGTGCGCGGTCGCCACGTCGTCGCGTATTGGGACGACTTCGGCCCGGCGATCGAGGCAGCCAAAAAATTGGATGGCGTGCTGGCCGCTTGTAGCGCCGCCGCGCGCGGGACGCTGTTTCAGTTAGACGGGCGCGCGTTCGCCGGCGGCGAGGCGATGCAGGAGGCGCTCGCGGCGCTGCGCATCGCCGTGCCCGGCCGGGCCGCGATCCCGGGGCCGCTCGGGCGAGACGCCGGGGTCGCCGCGATGATCGAACGAGCGGCGGCGGGGGCGCGCTTGATTCCTGGCCCACGGCTGGGCGAGCGCGAAGACTACCTTTTGGCCTTCGACGAGGAGAAACACCGAGGCGCTCCCCCGGCAGGGCTACCCTCGGCCCGCCGCGCGTCGGGCGGCGGGCTCGAGGGGACGCTCGTGCTCGACCGGTATCGGGTGGGCGGCGTGATCGGGCGCGGGGGCGTGGGCGCCGTCTATGCCGCCGAGGACGAGGGCTCGGGCGCCTCGGTGGTGATCAAGGTGTGGAGCTCCTTCGTCGCGCGAATGCCCGAGGCGCTCCAGCAGTGCGTGAGCGAGGCGCGCGCGTGTTCGCTCCTCGAGCATCCCAATGTGGTCAAATTTTTGGACTTCGGCCACACGGACGACGGGCGCCCGGTCATCGTGATGGAGCGGCTCCTCGGCAACGATCTTCACGTGGTGCTCGCCGAGCGCGCGCCGCTGGATCCGGAGCTCGCGGGCCGCCTGGGCCGGGACGTCGCGGCCGGGCTCGCCGCGGTCCACGACGTGGGCGTGATCCACCGCGACGTCAAGCCGACGAATATCGTGGTGGCGCGCGGGGAGCCCGCGCGGGCCGTGCTCTTGGACTTCGGGATCGCGCTCGAGCGCGCGCAGCTCGAGGCGTTCGGCGCGGACGCCTCGGGCACGCCGCTGTATTCGAGCCCGGAGGTCCTGCGCGGCGAGCGGCCCACCGAAAAGAGCGACATCTATGCGCTCGGCCTCACCCTGTACCAATGCCTCACCGGCGCTCTGCCCTTTGGTGAGCTACCGCGCGCCGAGGCGCTCGAGCGCCGCGCTCGGCTCGACGCGCCGCCGCTTTCGTCCGTCATGCAGGGCGCGGTGCCCGAAATCCTGGCTGATGCCGTCGATCGCGCGCTGTCGCGCGACCCCGCTCGCCGGATCGAGAGCGCCGCCGAGCTCTGCGACCTCCTCGAGGCCGCGCTCGCCGAGCTGCCCGTCCCGCCCGGCGGACTGGACGCGCTCGCAGCGCCGTCGTCGGGCAACCCGGAGTCCGCGCGACAACACGCTACGGTTCGCTGACCCCTGCAAAGACCCGGGCTGCTCGCCCTGGACTGGCCGCCGACGTCGGCTGTGAATCGAGATCCGGGGGGAAGACGTGCAGCCGGCGTCGCGCGCGCGCATCTAGTTGGGTGGCACGCGGGCTGGGCCAGGGGTGCGAGAAGGTCTTTCACCCAGGGCGTAGATGCGGCAGGATCGGGCGTCATGACGGGGCCTCTCGCTCGCATTGCCTGGCTCATCGGGGGCGCGCCGCTCCTCGTGGCGGGCTGTAGCCAGGGCCTGTCGGACGACGACCCAACCGCGCCGGATGCCGATCACGGGCACCTTCCCGAGTTTCCGGACGCCGAGGGGCCGGGAGGCGGTAACGGGGATTCGGACGCCTTCGTGGACGAGCAGGGCACCTACGTCCTGATCACCGAGGTGATGGCGCAGCCGTTCAACAACGTGGGCAACAACCGCGCCGAGTACATCGAGCTCTGGAATCCCACGGCCATCTCGTTCGACCTGTCGAATTACTACATCGCGACGTCGCAGTCCTACGCGACGCTTCCGGCGGGGGAGACCGACCTCGACTTTCAGCAGGACTTCATCGTGCGCTTCCCGGAGGGCACCCAGATCGATCCGCAAGACGTGGTCGTGGTGGCGATCGACGGCGAGGGCTTCGAAGAAGCCTACGGCGAGCCGCCGAACTACGCGATCCGCGAGGCAGGGGATGTTTCGGAGATGCGCCACATCGAGGTGGCCAATCTCGATCAGATCGGCATCAGCGGAAGCGGCGAGGCCGTGGTGCTGTTTCACTGGGACGGCGAGAGCAACCTCGTACAAGACGTGGATATGATGATTTCCGGGATCCGCGAGGGGGTGGATCACCCGAACAACGTCCTCGACAAGTCGGGGATCGAGGTCGATGGCCCGGCGACCGGGGTGGCGCTTTACCGCGAGGACGCGGCGACGATGGCGCTCGTGGAGAATCAGTTCGAATCCCGCGCCGACCCGGGCCACTCATACACGCGGCTCGCGTTTCCGGGCAACGCCATCATCAAAGAGGACGGAAACGGCATCACGGGCCACGACGTGACGAGCGAAGTGCTCCGCGAAACCTGGGAGAGCTTCGCCGAGGGCGACGAGTACAGCCCTCCCTCGCCGTGGGATCTCCCGGCATCGCTCGTCGACGAGGGCGCGAGGTCGGGGGGCGAGTGAGCCCCGCGCCGCGCGCCGGCTCTTGGGGCCTCGACCCAAGCGTCGTGACTCGCTCGGGCGCGCCGTTCGCGAGGAGCATCCCGGCTAGCTAGTGCAGGTCGTCGAGACCGACCTGCCGGTGGTGGGCGGTGGTCTTTTTGTCTTCGAGGAGGGACTTCATGCGCACGAGATCATCATCGAGCGCGCGCTTCGGATTGTGGCCGAGAAGGCTCACCAGGGCGTGCCCCACCACGCCGGCTGGGGGCGCGTAGGTAAACCGTATCGTGAGCCGCGTCTTACCCTGCGCGGGCTCGAGGAGGGCCAAGCCCGTGTGTTCGATCGCCGAGCCCGGCAGCGTCCGCCACCCGATGGCGCGGTTTTTGTCGTAGCGCGTCACCTCGGCGTCCCAATCGATGCGCGTGCCCGCGGGCCCTTCCAGGGTCCAGTGCGAGCGTTTGCCATCCGGGCTCTTTCGCACGTCGCGAACGTGATCCATGAACCGTGGGAACGTCTCGGGGTCGCTCAGCAGCGAGAACACCTGGCCCACGGGGGCGTTTATCGTGAGGGTCTTTTGCACGTCGATCGTGCCCCGCGTGTGGCCCAGGCCGAATAGCTGAGAGGTCGGCTTGTTCACGCTCGCCCGAAGCACGAGCACGCCGCCGGCAGCCGCCGCGGTGGCCCCCGAGGCGCCGCCGTGCAACAGACCGTAGGTGCCGAGCCACAAGCCGGCGCCACCCGCGATCACGCGGAGTGCCGGAGGCCACGCCTCGCGCCGCCAGATGTGACGTTCGGGTTTGTGCGGCGCGCCTTGAAGGCCAGGCACATCGTCCGGCACATCGTGGCGCGACAGCTCGTCACTCACCTCGCGAACGCCGGGGACGTTTTGGACCACGTCGATGAGCTCGTGGACTTCATGGGCGAGCACCGGCCCGGCCAGGATCGCCCGTCCGTCTTTGCAGCTCACATCGATCGCGCCAGGATGCGACACGGCCCGGCCGATCGCGGCGCGCACGCGTTCCTCGAGGATGCGGTCTGGAACGTCGTCGTCTCGCTGCATGCGTTTGCGGAGACCAGCAGCGGCGCCCTCGGCGCGATGGCGAATGTCGCGCATGCCCTTTTCGACGACGTCTCGCTCCGCGTGCCACAAATGCGTGGCCTTGTCGCGGGCGAGCGCTCGTCGCCGCCGGCCGCGCGCCGGGTCGAACGCGTACATCATGCCCGCACCGAGCCCGATTCCTCCGATAAGCACTCCCCACCGTGGCATGGCCTCTCCTTTGCGCGTGACTGCTCCCGCGCGGCACGCGGGCGCTTCCTCCCGGCCCAAGGGCCTGCGGCCGCGCCCTCGGCCGGGCTGTGATTGCCGCCTGCAAAGGTGAGATGCGCTGGCTGCTTCCCCGGCGGCGCCAGCGTGCTCGCCTCTGGACCGAAGGCGGCGGCCGCCGCACGACTCCGCCCACTTGGCCGCGAGCGCAGCGTGGGGGTATCATGAACGTGATGTCGCTTCCGACACGGTCAGGCGGCGCGCGGGGGAGCGGAGCGTTGGGCGCGGTCACGATGGCGGCGCTTTTGTCTTGGGCCGCCCCCGCGGTCGCCGAAGAGCAGCCCGTCGAGATCGATTCGGAGCCGCAGGGCGCGACGGTCTCCGTCGATGACGTGGAGGCCGAGGAGCTCGGGATCACGCCTTACGCCGGAGAGCTCCCCGTTGGGGTTCACACGCTCGTCTTCGAGCTCGACGGCTACGAAACCGGCATCGAAATCATCGACGTCCGCCCCGGCTCGGAGCCGGAGCGAGTCACCGCGCAGCTCGTCGAGCTCCGATACGGGACCTTGCTGGTACGCGCCGATGAGGGCGCGCCAGAGGTCGACGGCGCCTCCGTTCGCATCGACGGTGAGGAGGTCGGCGAGGCGCCGGGACCGCTCGAGGTACCCGTCGGGCCCCACCACGTGGAGATCGTCAAGGATGGCTACGAGCCCTATCAGGCTTGGATCGAGGTCGGCCAAGACGAAGGCGTTCCCATCCTCGCAACGCTCGAGCGCGATCCAGACGCGCCCATTCCGGATGAGCCCGAGGTGGCGGTGACACCTCCGGCACCCGCGCCGCCGATCGTCATCGCGGGAGGTGGGCTCGTATTCGCCGGCCGGAGCTTCTCTTACGACAACCCGCAGACCGGCAACCTCCGCCCGTACGACGCGGGTGGCGTGCCACTCGCGCATGTGTCTATGGAGCTCTTTCCGCTGTCTCGGACGCAAAACCGATGGCTCGCGGGCCTTTCGCTCGCGGCCCGCGGCGCCTGGGCGTTTCCCGTCGACTCGTCCACCGACGACGGCGAGATCCTAGGCACGACGTGGAACGAGTACGACATCGCAGCGCGTGCGCTGTTCCCGGTGACCACGACGGTGCGCGCCGGGATCGAGGGCGCTCACGGTCGCGCCCGCTTCGGGTTCGACAGCGTCGGCGAGCTGGCCGACGAGGTGCCCGACGTCGAGTATCGGTACGCCCGGATCGGCGCCGTCGCCGGGACGCTGGTCGATCGCTACGACCTCCGCGCCTCGGCCAGCTACGTGGGCCCCTACGAGCAGGGAGAGACCGCCGATCGCTTCCGCGACGCCACGGTGTGGGGGCTCGCGCTCGAGGCCTCGGCTGGGATGCCGATCGCTCCCGGGGTAGACGCGCGCGTTAGCACCCACTACGCGCGGTACGCCTATTCGCTCGAAGCCGGCGAAGGCGATTCGCATCGCGCCGACGGGGGCGTCGATAACTATTTCGGGCTCAGTCTCGGAGCCTTCTTCAGCTACTAGCCGCTAACCACTGAAAATCACGTGATACTCTGGTTCGGGGCGCGCCCGCGCCCGCCCGGAGGAGGTTCCTGCCGGGGTGCGGCGTCGGCGGATTCGTGTACCCTAGCTGGGGATCTTGGGCAGAAGGCCTCGGAAAGCACACCACGCGCCGCCGTTTACGCCGCTTTATGGGGACGGCGGCGATCGCGACAAGACCTTGCCCATCCCCGGGTACAGGCAAGCGCGCAGCTACTCGTGTGGTTTTGCCACCGTGCTCATGGCAGTGCGCTACTACCTGGACGATGTCGATGCCAGGCAGCTTTACAAGCGCCTGGGCACCGGGCGGGACGGCACGCGGCAAAACGCGATCGTCAAGGCGCTCCGCGGGTTCGGGCTGGGCGCGAACGTCCGTTACGACGTCGGCTTCGAGCGGTTGCGTCGCGAAATCGAGCTCGGAAAGCTGGTGATCGGTTACCTCCACGACACCGAGCACTGGGTCCTGCTTTACGGCTACGGCCTGGACCCGGCTCGCGTATTCGTCGCCGATCCGGAGCCCGGAGAGCCCTGTGTGCACCTGTGGGAGCGTTACGTCGAGCGGCTGCAAAGCTTTGGCATCGTGTGTTCCTCGCGGCGCCAGCTCGGCGCGCGGGCGAGGATCTTGCTGCCGCCGCCGGCGCCCCCGCCGCGACAGCGTCCCGAGCCCATTTGGGCGCAGCTTTCGTTCGCGTTCATGGGAGAGGAGAGCTGATGGGGCAGGGGGCGCGCACGCCGCTCGCCGAGCTCGCCGAGCGCGGCGGAGACGAGCTGCGCGAGCGCTGGCATCGCCGGTTCGCGGCGTCGCCGCTGCGCCTGGGCGGCCCGCGCAGCGACGATCTCGCGGCGCTAGGGGAGCCGCTGGCGGCGCGCGTTTTGGAGGTGCTCTCAGGCGAAAGCTCTCGCACATCGCCGTCGCCCGCCGGCCGGGCTCGGGATTTGGTGCCCGGTGCCGGAGCCGTGCGCGAGATCGAACGAGCGGCCGCCTTCCTCGGGGCGCAGGCTGCGTCGACGCGAGCGGAGAACTACGACGTGGCCGCTCTGCTCATCGCTCTGCGGGACGCGCTCGGCGACAGCGCCAGCGAGGGAGAGCGAGGGGCGCTTGGCACCTTCTTCGAGTGGCTCGTGATCGTGGCGATGGAGGCGTACGGGAACGCGGCGCGGGCGCAGGCCGTGGAACAGGCGCACAGCGAGCTCGAGCGCGGTATGCCCGTGGTCATGCTCCCCGGAGGCGTGCCGGCGGCGTTCTTGGTGGCAAACCCGCCGGCGAGCGTGCTCGAGGCCGTGCTCGGCCGGCTTTTGCTTTTGGTGGCGCGGGTCGGCGCCCGCGCAGTGGTCGTAGACGGCAGCGGGCTCGCCGATCCTGGCGGCAGGGAGGTGATCGAGGCGATCGGCGGCCTGTTCGCCCACCGCGAGCTCCGCGCGCGCGCCGCGCTGTTCGCCGGGGGCGTGAGTGGTGAAGCCGCGGGAAGGTGGCGCCAGGCGGCCCGCGCCTTGGGAACCGAGCTCGAACTGTTCGAGGCGAGCGAGGACGCCGTGGCGTCGGCGATGGCCGCCGCGGGCCATCGCCAGGGCCCAAGGCGCGCGTGACGGCCGGTCAAAAATTTCATCCGCCGCCCGGGAAGCGATCGGAAATTTTGCCCGCCCGCCCCCAGGTGCGCGTGAGAGGCGGTCGGAAATCTCGTCCACTTGACCACCCGGGCGCGCGTGACAGGCGGTCGGAAATTTCGTCCGCCCGCCCACCCTGTGCGCGGTCGCGGGTGTCCTGGGGCCGAGGGTGAGGTGCGTATACTTTAGGCCGCCCCGCGGCGGGTGATACGATTTCGCAGCTGTGTCGGATGGATTTCCGATAGAATTCGGCCGCTACAAACTCGTCGACCGCCTCGCCGTCGGCGGCATGGCGGAGCTGTTTTTAGCCGAGGTCACGGGCGCGCACGGCTTTCAGAAGACCGTGGTGATCAAGCGGATACTCCCCCACCTGGGCTCGGATCCGCAGTTCACGGCGATGTTCATCGACGAGGCCAAGCTCACGGCGAAGCTGTCTCATCCGAAGATCGCGCAGACCTATGAGCTCGGCCGCCACGACGATCAGCTCTTCATCGCCATGGAGTACGTGGAGGGGCTCGACACGCTGGCGATGTTGCGCGAGTGCGCCCACCGGCGCCTCCGCATGCCCACGGATATCGCGGCTCACGTCGTGCACGAGGTTCTAGACGCCCTCGACTTCGCGCACAACGAAGTCGACGAGCAGGGCGAGCTGCTCGGCATCGTCCACCGCGACATCTCGCCCTCGAACGTGCTCGTCTCCAAGCGCGGAGACGTCAAGCTCGTCGATTTCGGCATCGCGCAGGCGCTGCAGAGCGAGCAGCAGACGCAGGCAGGGACGCTCAAGGGCAAATACGGCTATATGTCTCCCGAGCAGATCCTCGGGGACTCGGTCGACGGGCGCTCGGACCTGTTCTCGGTGGGGGTCCTGCTCTCGGAGATGCTCATGGGGCGACGGTTGTTTGCTGCGCCGACAGAGCTCGATGTCTTGCTCATGGTGCGCGATGTCGATTTGAGCCGCCTCGAGCGTTACGGCGATCACATCGACGGCGAGCTCATGGCGATCGCGCGCCGGGCGCTGCAAAAGCGCCCTGAGGATCGCTTCGAAGACGCTGCGACGTTCCGCGAGACGCTCGGGGACTGGCTGTTCGAAAACCGTCTGCGGGTGAGCTCGAGGCGGGTGAGCGAATTCGTCGCCTCCCTTTACGACGACGCGTGGGCGAGGCGGCGGACCGCCCTGGAGGAGCAAGCGGAGGAGCGAGCGGAACGCGTGGCAGGCGGGGCATCGCGGGTGGCGGCCGCGGGCGACGGCGGCGGCGCGCACCAAAGCGGCGTCGGATCCGTGGGCGGACTCATCTCGGGGATTCCGGAAGGGAGCTCGCCGTCCGAGTTCCCGCCGCAAG
Source organism: Nannocystineae bacterium (assembly GCA_007133195.1). Classification (GTDB taxonomy): domain Bacteria; phylum Myxococcota_A; class Polyangia; order Haliangiales; family Haliangiaceae; genus SLNH01. The sequence continues at coordinate 17,575 of SLNH01000423.1, forward strand.
ACAGTGGGCCAGAGATTCACATCGCCGCAGATGCGCCCAACATCGCCGCGCACGAGGGGGCCGCGCAGGGCGGTCGCGCCGATGGTGCGCTGGCCTCTCCCGCGGGTGTCGGTCGCGCGGGCGGCGATCTCGCGCTCGGAGAGGCGCAGGGCGAGGCCGAGGAGCCGGCCTTGCCGGGGAGCGCCGACGGGCTGGGTGCCGGGGCCGGTGTGGCGGCTGACGACGGCGGGGGCGGGTCGCCGGCGGGCGCCGAGGCGGCGCCGAGCGCGGCCCCA
>SLNH01000163.1 GCA_007133195.1 Nannocystineae bacterium
CGCGCCTGCGTCGCACGGTTGGCCCGTTTTTTGCCGGGCAGCGCGGCGATATGGCATACGGGAATGGGGTTGTTCTTTCGCCCCGTCGTTACGGGGGGACGTGCTTCTGGTCACAGGCCAGAATGCTGGCCCTTCTCATGTTCTTCGCCACGCTGGTCCCCGGCTTAGCCGCGGCGGACTCACCCCATGCGGACAAGCGAGCCGAGGGCAGCGTCGTGGATGCCCGCACCGGTGAGCCCATCGAAGGTGCGCTCTTGGAGATTCGAGGCGAGCGCGTCGCGCGCACCGGCAAGGACGGGGCGTTCGCAATCGGCGGGGTATCAGCGCAGGGCGAGCCGCTGAGCGTAGAGGCGAGCGGTTATCTGCAACGAGCGATCACGGTCGAAGCGGGGGATGAGTTTGTGATCGAGCTTTCACCCGACGGGGAAATCATCGAGATCACGGCGGCGGTGCCGGAGCTCGGCGAGCCCACCTCTTATCAGCTCGACGCTGAGACCGTGCGAAGCATGCCCGGGACCGCAGGAGATACGCTCAAGGCCGTGCAGTCATTGCCCGGCGCCGCCCGGATCCCGTTCGGATTCGGAGGGATCTCGCTGCGCGGGACCGAGCCTCGCGATACCAAGGTGCACCTAGACGGCGTCGAGGTTCCCATCCTTTATCACTTCGGCGGCCTCACGTCGTTTTACCCCTCGTCGCTCCTCGATTCCCTCGAGGTCATGCCGGGGGGCTACGGCGCCGCGCACGGTCGCGGCCAGGGCGGACTCGTGACGCTCGGCCCGCGCGACGCGCGCCGCGACGGGTGGCGCATGGGCGGACATGTGAGCCTGCTCGACGCGTCCGTGTTCGCCGAGGGACCGACAGCCGGCGACGGAGGCCTGATTGCCGGCCTGCGTCGCTCGTATATCGACGGCCTTTTGGCCCTCGCCTCTTCAGAACAAGGGATGGTGCTGCCGCGCTATCTCGACGGGCAGCTCCGGTGGACGCACGGGGATCCGAACACCGGGCAGTGGACCGCATCGGTTTTCGTCTCCGAGGATCGGTTGGGGCTGCGCGAAGAAAACGCCGACACGAGCCTTCGGCTCGGCTTCGCGCGCGCCGCCGCTACCTACCGGCGACGGTTGGGCGATCTGGAGCTCACCGCTCTCGGCTGGCTGGGCGGTGATCAGCTTCGGTTTCGCTTCGAGGGAGACGACGAGGAGGCGCTGGGGCGGCGGCTCACCGTGCCCGGTGGCGCCCGCGCGGACCTGCTTCGCGATTTCTCGGCCGGCTACCTCGCCGCTGGGCTCGACGTGCAGGCCGCGCGTTACGGTGTGGCCGCGTTCGACTCCGAGGATGAGTCTTTCGACGAGAGCAGCGCCCGTTATGCGGGTGATGTGGGCGTTTGGACGGAGGCGCGCTACCGCTCCGATGGCGGTTACATCGGGATAACCCCGGGCGTTCGGCTCGACTACTTCGGGCTCACGGGGGAATGGCAGGTCGCGCCGCGTCTTACGATGACCCAGACACTTCACCCCCGCTTCACCGTGCGGGAGACCGTCGGCCTCTATCACCAGCCCCCAAACGAGATCGAGCTCCACGACGAGCCCGACCAGGACCTTCGAAGCTCGCGCGCCGCGCACATGACGCTCGGCGGAGATCTCGCGCTGCCCACGAACATCGACGTGCAGCTCACAGGCTATCTCATCCTCGGCGACCGGCAGGCGGTCGGCGTCACGCCGCCGAGCCACTGGGACGAGGAGCCTCCGTCGCGTTCGTCGTCCTCTGGCGGGTTCGGCCCCGTGTTCGATCTCCTCCTCGAAGAGCAGTTCGGGAGCGGCGAGTACCGCGAATCGGTCGGCTATGCGCGAAGCTATGGGCTCGAGGTGGGCGCGAAGCGCCGGGCAAAGTCGTGGATGGCGATGGTCTCCTACACGCTGTCGCGTGCCGAGCGCACCGATGATCCCGAACGGTTTTCCGACTGGCGACCTTACGAGCTCGATCAAACCCACAACTTCGTCGCGATGGTGTCCAAGCGCTTTTCGCGATGGCAGCTCGGGGCGCGGCTTCGCTACACGACGGGGAACCCTTACAACGTGGAGTTCGTAGACCAAGACGGCGCCCCCGTGGCCACGGTTTCGGACCGGCTACCGGACTTCGTGCAGCTCGACATGCGAGCCGACTATCGCTGGCAGCCGCGGTGGGGCAGCGGAACCATGAAGGCGTTTGCCGATGTCCAAAATATCGGGAACCGGCGCAACGCCGAGGGCGTAAGCTACCAGCACGGTGGCCCGAGCTATACCCGCGGGCTCCCAGTCTTGCCGATTCTAGGCCTCGAATACGAGCCAGCGCCCTGAACCGGCGGGCGGGCGGCATTCCGAGCGATAGGGGGAAGTGATGATTTGGAAGTCTAGGTTGTCCGCTGGCGTAGCGCTCCTCGCCGCCGCGACCATCCTACACATCGGCTTTTAGCGCCCTTGGCTCACGCCAGCTCGGCACGATGGGGAAGGTCACGACGAGAGGCGGTCGCCGTCGCCGGGAGCCGTAGGTGGCTAGCGGCGAAAGTCCTTCGGCGCTGGCGCCGGGGTGGGCGAGGCGCTCGCGCCTGGGACGAGGCGCTCGCGCAGGACCCGTGCGTCACGCCGTGCCGTGCCGTAAACTGAGCTCGTGGATTTGGAGACAGTACGAGCCGCGGTGCAGGCGCACGTCCCGGAGCAGGAACTCGCCGCGGCTTACCTTTTCGGGAGCGCCGCGCAGGGAGCCGCCACGCCGGCCAGCGATCTCGACGTGGGGCTGCTTCTGCGAAGGCGCCCACCGTCGCGGCTCAGCGCGCGCCACTTCGATCTTGCCGATCGCCTTGCCGAGGCCATCGGCCGGCCCGTTGACGTGGTGCTATTAAACGACGCGCCCGTCGATCTCGTCCACCGCGTGCTGCGCGATGGCGTACTTCTCACTGAACCAGACGCCGCGGCGCGGGTGCGCTTCGAGGTGACGGCACGCAACAAATACTTCGACCTGCTCCCTCACCTCGAGCGTTATCGCGAGCAGCGGCCGTGACGGATCCCCAGCTCGTCGCCAAGAAGCTCGCCTTCATTGAGACCTGCCTTCAGGACCTGCGCCGGCTCGCGCGGCCAGAGCTCATCGACAGCGACGTGCGCGAGGAGCGCTTCATCGAGCACACCCTCCAGGTGGCGATCCAGGCGGCCCTCGACGTCGCATCGCATCTCGTTTCGGACCGGCGGCTTGGGGAGCCGCGCACGAACCGCGAGCTCTTCGAGCGCCTCGGCCGCGCCGGGATCGTGTCGAGTGAGCTGGCAAGTACGCTCGGCGATATGGCCGGCTTTCGCAACGTCCTCGTCCATGGATACGCCGGTGTCGATCTCGGCGTTTTGCGAGACGTGGTCGAAAATCACTTAGTCGATCTCGACGCGTTCGTCGCCGCTGCGCGCCGCGCACACCCGTGAGTCACGCCGCGCGATCGCGCGGCCGCGCGATCGCCGAGGGTCGCGGCGCCATGGAGAACGCATTCGTGTCCAGCGCGCCCACGGGCGGGGCGCCGGTAGATGCGGCTGGGACCGGGTGCTAAAACCATCCGGTGGTTCGCTTTTCCGTCCTCGACCTCGCGCCCGTATCCGAGGGCAGCGACGCCTCCAGCGCGCTTAGTAACAGCCTCGATCTCGCCCGCCACGCCGAGGCGCTGGGCTATCGCCGGTTCTGGCTGGCCGAGCATCACAACATGCCGGGGATCGCCAGCTCGGCCACGCCGGTCCTCGTCGGGCACATCGCAGGCGGCACCACCTCGATCCGCGTAGGCGCGGGCGGCGTGATGCTCCCCAACCACGCGCCGCTCGTCGTCGCCGAGCAATTCGGCACCCTTGAGGCGCTCTACCCCGGCCGCATCGACCTCGGCCTCGGGCGCGCGCCGGGCACAGACCAGGCCACGGCGCGAGCCCTGCGCCGCGCGCGCGAGGGAGGCCCGGGCGAGTTTCCGGCCGACGTCGCCGAGCTCATCGGCTATTTCGCCGATCCGGCGCCCGGGCAGCGCGTGCGGGCCCTGCCGGGCGCAGGCCGCCGCGTGCCGGTCTGGATTCTCGGCTCGAGCCTGCATAGCGCCGAGCTCGCTGCCCGCCTCGGCCTGCCGTACGCCTTCGCCTCCCACTTCGCGCCGCACCAGCTCAAGGCGGCCCTCGAGCGCTACCGCAGCCGGTTCGAGCCCTCCGAGCACCTAGACGCGCCCTACGTCATGCTCGGGGTCAACATCGTCGCCGCCGACACAGAGGATGAGGCGCGCACACTCATGAGCACGATGGAAAAGGCCTTCGTGAGCTTGCGCCGCGGCGAGCCGGCGACCTTTCAGCCCCCGGAGCCCGCCTACCGAAAATGCCTCGCCCCAGCGGAGCGCGACATGCTCGACGAAGTGCTCGCGTGCTCCGCGATCGGTTCGGTCGACACGGTGCATCGGGCGCTGGGCACCTTCGTGGCGCACACGGGCGCCGACGAGCTCATCGTCGCGACCACCACCTACGCCCACGAAGCGCGCCTTCGCTCCTACGAGCTCACCGCGCGCGTCGCCGAGCGCCTCAATCAGTGAGTTGGCAAAGCTCGGCGCCTCGCACCTCCCCCGCGGCGCCCGCCTCGCATTGCTATGGCGCCGCGCTGCCGAGATCGACGATCCATGCGCCGGGAACAGCGTGCGCGAGCGTCGCGGCGAGGACCGCAGCCGCGAACGGGGCGAACGCCTCGAAGGAGTTGTCATGGGCGGCCTGAGCGCGCTGCCCCCACCCGGCCAGGCGGGCCTGCTGCTCCCGCGGGTGGTTGTTGTCGAGAGAGCCGAATTGCTGCTTGGACGCGATCACGACGAGAACGCGAGGCGCGTAGATCAAAAGCCACGCGGCCGGGATCGCCATAAGGTAAAAGGGCACGGCGCGAGCATATCTCGTCCGCGAGGGGACTGCGGAGCTCGGGGCTCGCGATCTGAACTAGTGCTTTGACCCAGGCGTAATGATTCGATCGGGCGAGCCACATCGCGTGCCTCGCAAGGCGTGAAGAAGGAGCGTATTGATCATACGTGACTGATGAACAACGCAGCGAGGCGCGTGAGGGGGCCGCCAAACGGATCAGAACGCCTGGGTCGAAGCACTAG
>SLNH01000236.1 GCA_007133195.1 Nannocystineae bacterium
CAATCAGCGGATGGCGACGAGGAAACCGAGGACCAACCCCGCCCCGAAGGCGTTTCGGCCGCCGGTGAAACTCGATCCGGCGCCGCTTCCGAAGATCCGACGCAAGCCGCCGCGACCGGTCCTGACAGTCAGAGTGACCGGAATCGCAATCGGGCGAAGCGGCGGCGGCAGCGAAACAAGGCCCGGGGCAAGGGCAAGCGCTAACGCATACGCGAGGACACCTTTCGATGACAGGGAGCGCCAAACCGCCGAGCACCGAGCCCCCCTCGAGCCCGATCCGAGCGGGCCTCGCGTCTTTCGCAAGCGCTCTCGCGCGGCGGTTTAGCCGCCGAAAACTCACCGGCCGGGAACCAGCCCCAGAGCCGGCCCTGTCGCGACACGACGTCGCCGTCGTGCTCATCCTCGCCCTCGTCCTGGCCGCGGGCGCCGCGATCCATCGAGCCGATGCTCGACCCAACCTCGAGCGAGCCGAGCACGGCGGGCTGACGCTTCAGCACCCTAGCGGCTGGATCGCCCCCCCGCTCGAGCCCTCTCCGTCGCCCCCGCTCGCGCGCGCGGTCGGGGCGCTCGCAAACGAGGATCTCCGAGGCCATGACGCCACAGCGAGATCGAAGCGCTGGCAGTACATCTCCCCCGAAGACCCCAGCGCCCGAATCGAGATCGAGATCATCCCTCGCCCGCCACACACCAACATCCCCGCCGCGCGGGCGCTCGCGCGCGCAGCCGAGTTCGGCGAGCGTTATTGGCGGGACGAGACGGTGGGCCACCCCATCGCCGGCCGCGACTGGTTTCGCACGGCGTACCGCTACGCCGACAAAGGCGGGCCGTCCCCGAGCGCGATCGAGGCGGTCGAGTACGCGGCGACGAGCGGCGACGATCTCTACGTCGTCACGTTCCGAGGGCGTTCGGCGGCCATCGAAGCATTCGAGCACGAGATCGCGAAAACGCTCATGCTGCGGGCGGAAGCCCGCACAGGGGGTGCAAGGTGACGATTCGCAGCGCCACGATGCCCCGCGCCGCCGTCGCGATCCTGTTCCTATTCGTCGCGGGTCTCGCGCTGTCGCCGCCGAGCGCCGCAGGCGAGCGGGACGATGCGCGAAGGCATATCGACAACGCCATGCCGGCGGCGGTCATGGTGATCGCCGTGGACGTTCAGGACGGCGAGCTCGTCCCGATTTCCAGCGGATCCGGCGCGGTGGTCACGAACAGCGGAACGCTGCTCACGAACCACCACGTGATCGCAAGCGAGGCGACCGGGCGTCCCCACGACGCCTTCGTCGTCGCCAGACTGCGCGCCCCGAGGGCCCCTTTGGAAATCGCCTGCGCCGGCATCCCCGAGCACGGCAAGCTCGCGCCGAGCGTCGATCTCGCGCTCGTCCAGTGCGAGTTCGATCTCGACGGGCTGCCCTACGAGCCGCGGAACTGGCCGTCGGTGTCCGTCGGCGACGCCGAATCGATCACGCCGGGACAGCGGCTATGGGTGCTCGGATACCCAGACGCCGGCGGGCTCGCGCTGCGCGACAGCTTCGGCCAAGTTCTCGGCTGGACCGGCGAGGACGGGAGGGCGGGCGACACCTACATCAAGACCGACGCGGTTATCACCCACGGCAACTCCGGGGGCGCCGCCGTGGACGCGCGCGGTGACCTGATCGGCGTCCCTTCGGCCTATCGCATCCGCCAGGACGCCGCTGGCGGGACGTCCGTGGTGGTGGGCAGCGTCGGACTCATCCGGCCCATCGCCGCGGCCGAACCGCTCTTGGAGGCGATCCGCGCGGGCTGGCGACCGGGGCCCGAGTCGCGCGAGCGAGGCCACGGCGACACCCCGGACGAGGACGACCGCGACGCAGCCGACGACACGGCTGACATCGACGATGAAGCGCCGCCTGACAGCGAAGCGGAGTCTGACGGAGACGAAGCAGCTGACGAGGCGTCCTCTATCCTCGACGCGAGTCGCGCGGGCAAACCGCAGATCGGCCGGCACGGCGTGATCGTCGCGAGTCGCGTGGTAGACGCGCGAAGCGGCGAGCCCGTGGCCGACGCCGTGGTCGCCGTGCTCGAGACCGGAAGCGATCCGCGGCGGGAGACCGCGCTCCGCGACGCGGTCGCGTTCGCCCGCACCGACGCCACCGGCGTGTTTCGCTTCGAGGCGCCGCTGCCGCGCCAGCGCACCTACCCGGTCGTGGTCAGCGCGAAAGGGTACGAGCGCACCGTCGATCCGCAGGGCCTCGAGCTCCCCGGCGACGCCCCCCAGCTGTACGAGCCGTGGGAGAGCCTAGCCCTGACCCCACGGGCGTTCTAGCGTCGGTTAATACCGTGTAGTGGCTGCGTGTTACGAGGCCGGTTGCCGAAATGGCGGGCGAGGCCTTGCGCCCTCCGGAATTGGTCATATAATAGTCGGAGCCGCACGCTCTGCGTTGCAGGCGGGCCGCGGCTGGCCTTCTTCCCCCCCGACGGCCGCCGCGGTCCTTTTTTATTTCGGCGCCGCGCCTGGACCCTCCGGTTCGCCTGGCAAGCGGCGTTCGCTTCGCAGGTTCGCACAGGCTCCAATCTCGCCACATCCTTGCTGGTAAATATCCGCCGTGATACTCGTTGGCACGACATGCGCATCGCGCGGGAGCTCATCGATGCGGACGCCGAGAAGGTCGTTCGCCGTCTCGCGCGCCACGGCTACAAGGCCTATCTGGTCGGCGGCTGCGTGCGCGATCTGTTCCTCGATCGCACGCCCAAGGACTTCGACGTAGCCACGAGCGCGACGCCGCGGGAGACCAAGCAGTTGTTCCGGAACTGCCGCATCATCGGCCGCAGATTCCGGCTCTGCCACATCTTCTTCGGCCCGAAGATCATCGAGACATCGACGTTTCGCGCCAACCCCCGGCGCAGCGCCGACGCCGCTGACAGCGAAGAGCTCCTCATCCGCCACGACAACGTCTTCGGCACCGACACCGAGGACGCTCAGCGCCGCGACTTCACGATAAACGGGCTGTTTTACGACGTCGAAGAAGAGCGCGTCATCGACCACGTCGGCGGCATGGAGGATCTCGAGTGCCGCGTGGTGCGCACGATCGGCGACCCGGACATCCGGTTTCGCGAAGATCCCGTGCGCATGCTCCGGGCGGTCAAATTCGCCGCCAGGCTCGGCTTTGCGATCGAGCCGGCGACCTACCGCGCCGTCCTCAGGCACCGGCTGGAAATCACGAAGTGCGCCCCGCCGCGCGTGGCGGAGGAGCTCTACCGGCTGTTGCGGGGCGGCGCGGCGCACCGATCGATGGAGCTTCTCGTGGAGACCGGCCTCGCAGCCATGCTGTCGCCCGCACTCGCCGCGATGCTCGGTGACGAGCACGCGCAGGGAGCGACCGCCGCCGCGAGCGACGACCCCGAAGCGCACGGCGACGAGCCGCTCGATCCGGAAGAGGCGAGCTGGCGCGCCACCTGGGCAGACGAGGCGCCCGCGCTCGCCAACGGGCACGCGCCCGCGCCGGCTGGGACCGGGCTTCGCCCGTTCGAGCTGAGCTTCGTCGAGGACGCCAGCGATGTGCGCGAGCGCCAAAGCCACCTTTGGAACATGCTCGGCGAGCTCGACGCGCTGTTCGCGGCGGACTACGAGATGTCGAACTCTCTTTTGGTCGCCGCGCTGGCGAGCCCGTTCGTGACGAAGAACCTGATCCGGAGCGGGATTCGGCCGATCGAGGCGAGCGACATCGCGCTCGAGGTCCTCGAGCCCTTGGTGACGGAGTTACGCGTCGGCCGCCGAGATGCGGAACGAGCCCGCCAGATCCTTCTCACCCAGCGGCGGCTCGCGCCCGCCCGCCGCCGCCGCGGCAAACCCGCGGCGCTCGTGCGGCGAGAGTTCTTTCGCGACGCGCTCACGGTCTACGAGACCACGGCGCGCGCCGCGGGTCGCGACACCTCGGACGTCGCGTACTGGCGCAAGCTCGTCGGCGACGAGCAAGGCACCGAGGAAGACGACCTCGCGGAGGGCCGCAAGCCGCGCCGTCGGCGCCGCGGCGGTCGCCGTCGCCGGCGAACGCCGGAAGAGGAAGCCGCCGCCGAATCCGACCCCGCGATGGGATCGTGACGTGGGCGGGCTCCCGCGGGAGGCGCCTCGCTTCCCCTCGTTGATCGAGCGGGGGACGCGAGAGCACTACGACGACGCGATCCTCTACGACTACGAGTATCGGCGCCGCCTGCGCGACGTGCGGTTTTACCGCGACATCGCGCAGCGCCACCTGGGCGGCCCCGGCCACATCCTCGAGCTGGCGTGCGGCACCGGCCGAATTACGCGCGGCCTCGTCCGCGACGGCCATCGCGTCGTCGGCCTCGACGCTTCCCTCCCCATGCTGTCCAGAGCGCGAGCGCGGGTGGCAAAAATGGGGGCCCGAGCGCAATCGCGCGTCTCGCTGGTCGCCGGCGACATTCGCCAGTTCGGGTTCCGCGCGCGCTTTCCGCTCATCGTGATGGGGTTTAACTCCTTCGAGCACCTGTACACCCGCGTGGAAGTCGCGGCGTGCCTAGGCCGAGTACGAGAGCACCTCACCGCGGGCGGCACCTTCGTCTTCGACGTGCAGAACCCGAACCTCCACTGGCTCGTTCGCGATCCGCACAGGCGATGGGCGCGCACCCGGTTTCGCCATCCCGAAACCGGCGAGCGCGTGGTCTACACCACGAATCACGAGTACGACCCAGTGAGCCAGATCGTCGTCATCCGGCTGTACTACCAAGCCGCCGACCGAGAGCGCGTGGTCACGCTCGCGCAGCGCAAGTTCTTCCCCGCCGAGCTCGAAGCGCTCATCGCGGCCAGCGGGTTTACCACCACCGCGCGCTACGGCGACTTCGACGGCGAGCCGCTCGGACCGGATCACGAAAGCCAGGTCCTCGTCTGCCGGGCGCGCGCGAGCGAGTAGGGAACTCGAGCGCGTTTTGGGCTAACGAGCGCGCGTCCGGTGCCCGCCTTCGCGCGGCGCGCGCAAGCGGCGCGCCGGGGCCCTCCAAGCCGGCGCACGCCCGCGCCGATGCGCGCTGTCGCATAGAGAAATCCACCCGAAGCGCAGCGCACCACTCGCGCGGCGCATCGGATTGCGGGAGAGCACTGCGCGCGCGGAGCGACCAGCCACGCCGCAGCCGACTTCCACCGCGAGTAGCGGCTCGGTCCCGACAATTGCTCCGCGTCGATCGACGAAAACGCGATGTCAGACCAAGCTTGTATTATGATGACCATTACGGGTTGACGAGTTCGCGGATCGCGAGCGCATCTGAACGACTCGAAAGCCGTGGGCCCCTTCAGGAGGAAGATGATGCCGCAAAACGCAGCGAAGGCTGGAAGCAAGCGAGACACGAAGGCCACGGGCGGAAAAACGTCCTCAGCGAGGCGCCAAACGGCGCGAAAGCCCGCGGCCAAAACGTCGACGAGGGCGGCGAAGAAGACCTCGGGCGCCCAAGGCGCGAGGACATCCGCCGCGTCGTCGAGAGCCGCCGCGACGCGCAAGACCACCGCGACGAGGACCGGCGCCAAGAAATCCGCCACCGCGGCCAAGAGCAAGTCTTCGGCTCAATCCACCCGGAGCCAAGCGGGCCGGAGCACCGGTAGGCGCGCGACCACCGCCAAGGCCGCGCCGGCGCGCACGACTGCAGCGGCCAAGGCCGGCGCCAAGAAGTCCACCACCACCGCGGCCAAGAGCAAGTCCTCGGCTCAAGCCACGCGGGGCCAAACGAGCCGGACCACGGCAAAGCGCGGAGCCGCCGCTTCGAAAACCACACCGTCGCGCAAGAGCGCCGCGAAAGCCGGCGCCAGGAAATCGGCGACCGCGGCGCCAAAGAGGAAGTCCTCGGCTCAAACCGCGAAGAGCCAGGCCGGAAAACGGTCCACCACGACCTCCAAGGCGACCGGCCGCCGCACCGCGGCGAAGGGCGGCGCGAGGAGCACGAGCACGGCGGCTGCCAAGAAGAAGTCCTCGCCGCAGAGCGCGACCCAGAGCACAACCCAGAGCGTAAAGCGATCCACGGCCGGCTCCGCGCGCACAACCGCTCGGAAGACAGCCGCCCAAACCGGGACCAAGACGGGGACCAGGACCGCGAAGGTCGCCGCAAAGAGCAAGTCCCCTGCCTCGGCGAGCCGCAAGCCCGCGGCCACCCGGAAGACGAGCGCGACCAAAAAGCCCGCTCTGGCGGCGAAGTCGAAATCCGCCGCGGGCAAGAGCGCGGCGACCAAGCGGACCGCGACCGCCGCCGGTCGCAAGCGACGCTGAAGGCACGGGTTCCCCCTTTCGCCGGCGCCCCGCCACGGACGGCCGGCGGAAGGGACACTCCGCACGCTGCCCTGGCGGGTGCGCGCCCCGCGGTTTCGCGGCGCACTTGCCCGCGGGGAAAAGCTCCGGGTAAAGTGCACGCGTGCCCGGCGCGATAACGATTCTTCGCGACTCCTCGACGACGCTCATCCGCTCGACGCCCGGGCGACGCGCGCTCGCCACCTCCCTGGCCGGCCTCTGGCTTCTCGGACTGAGCGGCGCGGCGGCCGCGCAGCCTGACATCGGCGGCGATTGGGGCGACGCGGAGGATTTTCTGGACGACGGCGACGAGGACGAGGACTACGAGCAGCCGCCGGTGACCGCTGGTGGCCTGTACACGCTGGAGACCTACCCCACCGCGGAGATCGACCGTCCGCTCACGCTCACCGAGGGCGTCGCCGAGCTCAGCGCCGGCCTCGAGCTGGACCTGTCGTCGGAAAACGCTTTGGAGGTGTTTTACGGCCGCCTGGGCGCGCGCTACGGGCTCCTCGATCACGTCGAGCTTCAGGCCGAGCTCGGCGGTCTCCTCATCGGCGACGTCACCCCGACCGTCCTCGCCGCAGGCGGACGCCACGAATTCGACCTCGCGCTGGGGATCGAGTCGGCGATCGTTTACGACCTGGTGAATTTCCGCGCCACGGCGGAGATCCCCAGCGCCCCCGATGCCGGGTTCGACATCGCGCTGGGAACGCCGCTGTTTTACAGCTTCACCTCGGAGCTCGCGATCCTCGCCGCGGATCGCCTGCTCACCATCCACACCGACGGGCGCCGGCCCGACCTCACGGCGGGCGTGGGCGCCCTTTACCAGTTCGTTCCCGAGGCCGCCGCGATCGCCAGGGCCGAAATCACGCTCCCCGAGGCCGACACCGACCTCGATCCGGTCGTTCCCATCATCGCCACGCTTCAGGTTTCGCCGGACCATCGCGCCGACATCGGCCTCGAGGTCGGTCTCGCCAACGTGGCCGCCGACGATTCGTTCGCGCAGCGCTTCGCGCTCCTATTCGGCCAGTTTCGCCTGTGATACCCCGCGCATCGGTTCAGGCGGAGCTGCGCGGTCGTATGTGTGCGCCGCTGCGACACCGATGCAAGGCGGCCACCGAGCGCGAGCCCGCGCGCTGGCTGCCACAGGCGCTCCGCATGGCGCCCGCCCATCGATTTTTCGCGCCGCGCGCCGCGGAGATCGCAGGCGCGCGGGCCGGGAAGATGCTAGGCGCCGCGGGCCCGTGATAGGCTGCGGATAATGCGTGTATGTCCGCGCTGTCGAGCCACGTACTCCGCGAGGACCCGGTTTTGTGAGAAAGATGCGGCGGTCCTCGTCGAGGAGCTCGACATCGAACGGATCGGTGCCACGGTCGGCAACTATCATTTGCACGACATCTTGGGCCGCGGGGGCATGGGAACCGTCTACCGCGGCGAGCACGTCTACATCGGCCGCCAAGTCGCGCTCAAGATCCTGCATCCGCGCTTCGCCCGCTACGAGGAGGCGGTGAGCCGGTTTTTGCGCGAGGCCCGCGCCGCGTCGTCCATCAACCACCCCAACATCGTGGACGTCACGGACTTCGGCCCGCTGCCAGATGGGGGCGTGTTCTTCGTGATGGAGTATCTCGAGGGCACGAGCCTGGAAGACATGATCGAGCGCGAGGGCGCGATCGAGCTCCACCGCTCGCTCAACGTCGCCAACCAGATGGCGCGCGCGCTGGCGGCGGCGCACGACACGGGCATCATCCATCGGGATCTCAAGCCCGACAACATCATGCTCATCCAGAAGCCCGGCCGCCGCGAGCTCATCAAGGCCGTGGAGCCGGAGTCCGAAGACCAAAAGCCCGGCTACGTGATCGAGAAGGAGCGGCAATACGACTTCGTCAAGCTGCTGGACTTCGGCATCGCGAAGGTGCTCAGCCACGACGACGTCAACATGGAGGAGACCCTCCAAGGGGCGGTGTTCGGGACGCCTGAATACATGTCTCCGGAGGCGGCGCGCGGAGACGCGGTCGATCGCCGGGCCGACATCTATTCCGTTGGCGTCATCCTCTACGACATGGTCACCGGCCGCCCGCCGTTCGAGGCGCGGGCGGCGGCCGAGGTCCTGTCGATGCACATCAACGCGGCCCCGCCGCCGCCCCGCGAAGCCGCCCCGCACCGCGAAATCACCGAGGCCACGGAGAACCTGATCATCAAGGCGATGGCCAAAGATCCCGACCACCGCCACCAGTCGATGGACGAGCTTCGGGCCGAGCTCCAAAACTGCTACGGCAGCGTGGCGTTTCGGCGCAACCCCGTGTCGATTCCCGGCGCGCCCGCGGCGTCCAGCCGGATGCGGAGGCTCACGGAGGAGCTAGACGAGTGGCTCCAAAGCGATGAGTCTCGGCTCAGCGCCGAACAGGCCATGAACCTGGCGCTGGCAGACCAAGAGGAGGAGCTCGACGAGTTCTTCGACGACGATCGGCCGACTGACCCCCGCATGCGCGCGCCCGACGAGGAACGCTAAACGAGAGAGACAGTCCTCATCCGCCGACGCATCACTCCGCCCTACGCAGGCGGCGGCAGAAGGCGGAACACGAGGCCGTGGCCGTCCTTGCTCGCCGCCGCCACGGACGCCTTGAGATCGCCGAGCGCCCGGGTGGCCGCCTCCGCAAGGTAGCGCCCGTCGTCGCGCCGCCGCGGCGCCTTGGGATTGTTGCGCACGTAGCTCACGTACTCGTCGAACCGGGCGAGGAGCTTGTTTTCGTCGAACTCGCGGAGCATCTGGCTCAGGTTCTTCGTGGCGATCACCACCCAGTCCCCCTTGCCCACCTCGAGCTTGCCTCGGTCGGGATAGGGGGTGCTTAACTCCGCACGCGGGATGGCCCCCAAAAACCCCTCGTCCTCGGCCTGGTACTTGTGCGGGACGACATCGACGAACGACGCGAACATCTCCATGCCCTGACGGAGGTTCGTGAGGTCGTCGTCGTCGAGCGGAGGGAACGACGACGGGATGCCGACGTGCGCCGCCGGGATCACCATCTTCTCGAGGATGTCCATCGCCACCGGCGCCGACGCCCGGCGAAGCCCCACGATCTGCGCGATGGCCTCGAACAGGCCCCGGTCTTTGCTCTGGCTCGCAAGCGGCTTGTCGGGGTCGGCCTTCTCCAGCGCCGCGAGCACTCGCTCCACCGCGCCGGCCTGCGACGCCCCGAGCCGACTCCCCTGCTTTCGCACTTCCTTGATCACGTCGCGCGTAGCGGCCTGGCCCCACAGCCGATGCGCCGTCTTGAGATCGACCACGAGCCACTGCCCGAGCGGCATCGTATGCATTCGCAGGTAATACTGGGCGGTGAAGCGATCGATGTCGTTTCCGCCGTCGCGCTCTCGCTGCTCGTCGTGGCGCTGCCGAATCCGCTCGATTTCGGATACCAAGCGCTTCGCGCAGCCGGGGCCGGCGCGCAAGAGCCGCTCAGCGAACGCAAACGGCGCGATCTCGAGCAAAATCTTCGAAAACCCGAAGCGCCACGTCTTGGGATCGTCGCCGGGAATCAGCCAGTGACCACCGTGGCGATGGCGGAGCTGCTGCCCGATCCACGCCCCGAAGTTGAACCAAAGCTCTCGGTGGGCCTGGATGTCCAAGTCCAGCTCTTCCTGGTCGCCGATCTGGCCGAGGAGCCAAGTTTCGAAGCTGATGAGCTCGATGGGCAGGGACAGCGCCAGCGCCCCCGCGTCGCCCTCGACGTCGGCGAGCGTGGCGACGGCTTCGCCCTCGGGGTCGATGAGCTCCTCGAGGACGATCGCCGCCTGCCCGCGGAGACGAGAAGCAAACCGATAGCTCCCTTCCCGGAGCTCGACCATCGCGGCTTCGAACCGCTGGCGCGCGGCGCTCTCGGAGGCCTGTGGTTTTTTCGGCTGGGACTTGGTCTCCACGCGGCCGAGTATACTCATGATGGCCCCGGCGATGAGAGCGCTGCGCCGCGGTGATTCTCGCTACCGGTTGCGGCATCTCGCCGCGCCCGCGGCGCCGAATCGAGCTCGAACCGGCCCGAGCCCGCGCGAACCGAGCCGGCCGGGGCACGCCCGCGGCTTGCGCGACTCAGGTCTTCAGGTGCTCTTGGGATCCCAGAGCAGCTCGGGCTCGCCGGTCTGCGCGGCCGCCCACCGGCCGAAGACGAAAAACGCGTCCGACAGCCGGTTCAGGTAGCGGATCGCGTCGCCGCTCACGTCCTCGCGGTCCGCGAGCGCCACCGCCACGCGCTCCGCCCGCCGGCACACCGTTCGCGCGTGGTGACAGTGCGCCGACACCGCGCCGCCCCCGGGCAAGACGAAGCTCCTGAGCTCGGGGAGCCCCTCGTTTAGCTCATCGATGTCGCCCTCGAGCGCCTCGAGGTGCCTCGCTTCCACCGCGGGCTGACGCGCACGCCGCTCGGCGTCGGGCGTGGCGAGCTCGGCGCCGAGGTTGAACAGCTCGTGTTGGATCCGCGCGAGCGTCGGGTCGAGGCGCTGTTTCCCGGCGGCGCCGGCGAGCGCCGCGCGGACGAGGCCCACCGCCGCGTTGAGCTCGTCTACGGTGCCGTAGGCCTCGATGCGCGCGCCGGCCTTGCTCACGCGCTCGCCGCCGATGAGAGAGGTCTCGCCCTTGTCGCCCCCCTTCGTGTAAACCCGATCGATGCGCACAGCCTGTTCTCCTACGCGAGTGGCAGCGAAGCGCGCCGAGGCACCTCGTCATGCGGGGGCTCGCCGCCCACGTACTCGATCTCGAAGCCCATGTCGCGGATCATCTGCAGGTCCTCGTGCGGGCCGTTGCCGCCGGTGGTGAGGTACCCGGAGGTGAAAAGCGAGTTCGCCGGATACAGCGCCATGGCCTGCATCGAGCGCAGGTTCACCTCGCGCCCACCGGCCACGCGGACGTCCGCGGCGGGGTTGGCGAAGCGAAACAGGCACAGCGCCCGCAGCGCGTCGCCGGGCGACAGCCGCTGCTTGTCCTCGAGCGGCGTTCCGGGGCGCGGATCGAGGAAGTTGACCGGTACCGAGTCGACCTCGAGCTCCCTGAGCGCCATGGCCAGATCGACGAGATCGTCGTCCGACTCGCCGAGGCCCACGATACCGCCCGCGCAGGTCTCCATCCCGGCGCTCTTGGCCAGCTGGATCGTGCGGACCCGATCGCGATAGGTGTGGGTGGAGACGATCTCGTCGAAGTGGCGCTCGCTCGTCTCGAGGTTGTGGTTGAAGCGATCGATGCCAGCGTCGGCCAGGCGTTTTGCCTTGGCCTCCGTCAAAAAGCCCAGCGACGCACAAAGCTCGATATCGAGCTCGGCCTTGATGCGCTGCGCCGCCTCGCAGATCGTGTCCAGATCCCGCGTCGAGGGCCCGTGCGTCGCCGTCACCATGCAATAGCGGTAGGCGTGCGAGGACGCCGCCCGGCGCGCGCCGGCGACGAGCTCGTCCGCGCTCAGCATCGGCGCCTCCCCCGACGGGCTCGCGTAGCGCCGGCTCTGCGAACAAAAGCCACAGTCCTCGGGACAGGCGCCGAGCTTGGCGTTTTCGAGCACGTGAATGTGCACGCGCAGCCCGTGGTGGGCGCGACGCACCTCGAACGCGGCCCCGAGCAGGGCCAGCAGCTCTGCGTCGGGCGAGGCGACGATTCGGCGCGCGTCGTCTCGCGTGAGCGCCTCGCCGGCGAGCACGCGCGTTGCGAGCGAATTCCAAGAGGAAAGGGAGTCGGTGGGCGGCATGGAGGCCGGACCTTACCCCGCCCCGAATCGCCTAAGCAAGCGCGTCACTCGTCGCGCGCGGGAGCAACGCTGATGGCCACCGAGCCGACCTGTCCCTCCACCCGGCGCAGCGTTCCATGCGAGTCCACCGCCCACGATCGCTCCGTCTTGTCCTCGAGAGCCACCAGTCGCCCCTCGAGCTCATAGGCGACGTCGTCGCCGGACAGATCGCCGGCGGCCGCCGCGCCGTCGGGGATGGGAACCTCGATCACCGCGGATGAATCCGCGTCGATAGAGCGCGCGAGCGGCGCGGCGCCCGCCGCTTCGAACCAAGGCGGCGCGCGGAGGTCGTACTCGAAGCGCGAAAGCTTCAGCTCGCGCCCGGTGCGATTGAGGACCTCGAGGAACACGACGAGGTCATCGTCTTCGCTCGAGGGCGTCCTGTCCTCGGTAGACGACACGCCAATCACGTTCACCTGTGGGCTCGCGCCGCCGCACGCGCCGAGCATCGCGGCGATGGCGACGGCCAGCACCGCACCCACGGCGAGTTTGCCGCGACCAGGTAGGAGGATGTGAGACAGCATCCTCAGACTCCTTAAAGCGAGCCGCATGCCGACGTCAAGTATTCGGAACAGGACGACTTTGGGGCGCCGCGTAGCGTAACGCGGCGTTCACAGTGTAAGTACGCGTTCACGGTGGCGCTCGAGATTTTCAGCGAGCTACTTCGCTTTTCGCTCCCCGCGCCAGCGCCGCGATGGTGAGCACCGGGCTCGAAACCAGTGGCGGCGATGAGGTAGCCTCGCCTTAACCATGGTCGCCGCCTGCGCGCAGGGGCGACGGATCGGCTTGCGGCCAAGACGCAGCGAGGAGTCTTCGTGAAGATCGAAAAGGGCAAGCGAGTCCGGCTTCGCGTCAAGCTGAGCACGAAGGATGGGCAAGTCATCGAGGAAAACGAGGTGCAGTACATCCAAGGCGCCGGGACGATGCTCCCCGGGCTCGAGGAAGAGCTCGCCGGGCTCGAAGCTGGGGCCGAGAAGCAAGGCACGATTCCGCCCGAGCGAGCGTTCGGCTCGCCGGAGCACCGGGTGGAAAAAAACATCTCGCCTAGCGAGTTCCCGGCGGACGCCGAGCTGGGCGAGGGCGCGCGCTTCGAGGCCAAGGGGCCGGGCGATCAGGACCTCGTGCTGCGCGTGATCGAGAAGACCGACGATCTGGTTCGGGCCGAGGTCGTCCACCCCCTCGCCGACGCCACGGTTCGGTACGAAGCCGAGATTCTGGCGGTGACGGATCCGAACCCGCCCCCGCTGCCCTCCGACGCGGTCACCGAAGAAGCCTGATCCGGGGCGACCCGCTCAGCGCCGAAAACCTAGAGCAGCTTATCGGCGAATTGCCGCCTGAGCGGGCCAGCGGCGGGCTTCGCGCGCGCTTCGATCGCCGCGGCCGCCCGGGCGCAGCGCAGCTCCTCCCACGGCGGACCTACGATCTGAGCGCTCACCGGCAACCCGTCCGCTTCCCCGCACGGCACCGAGACGGCCGGGAAGCCGGTGAGGTTCGAGGGAAACGTGTAGGTGATCGCCTTGGTACTCGTGCGCTCGTCGATCTCCCCTGTGAGAAGCGCGTCGCTTTGAATCACGCCGGCGACGTTGCCGGTGGCGGGCATGAGCACGAGGTCTACGTCCCGAAACAGCGCGGCCCAGCTCTCGCGGATTCGGCGGCGGACGCGCTGCGCCTTCAAGTAGTCCCGCGCGGAGATCCTTCCGCCCATCGCCAAGAGCACCTGCAGGTCCGTCCCGAGCTTGGCGACGTGCGCCTCGAGGAAGTGTTCGAGCCCCGAGGGCCCTTCGGCGCCGAGAATCAAAAGGCCGATCACCCGCGACTCCTCGAGATCGGGAACCTCGACCGGAACGAGGTCGGCGCCGGCGTCGCGTAGGGCGTCGGCCGCCCCGCGCGCGGCGTGGCCGACCGGCTCGTCGATCCAGGGCCCGTCGAACGCATTTTCGGCCACCCCGATCTTGAGCCCGCGAAGCGGACCAGACAGCTCGCGCGCCGCCTCCTCATAGCTCGCCATGGCGGGCTGATCCCAGGTCTCGTCGTCGTCGGGGTGAAGGCCGGTGATCGCGATGAGGAGCGACAGCGCGTCCTCGCAGGTGGCGGTGATCGGCCCGATGTGGTCCACGGTGTCGCAGATGACCGACATCCCCACGCGCGATACGCGGCCGAACGTCGGCTTGAGCCCGACCGCGCCCACGAGCGCCGCCGGCATCCGAATCGACCCGCCAGCGTCGGTGCCGATCGCGCCGGGGAACAGGCCGGCGCCCACGCCGCTCGCCGAACCGCTCGACGATCCGCCGCAAAAGCGGCTCGGGTCGAAGGCGTTGCGAGGCGTGCCGTGGTGGGGGTTGATGCCCGTGGTCCCGGCGCCGATCTCGTGCAGGTTGGTCTTGGCCACGGCGATGGCGCCGGCCTCGCGGAGCTTGCCTACCACCCACGCGTCGCGCTCGGGGATGCGAAAATCCAGCGCCGTTCCGTTCGTCGTCCGGACGCCGGCCATGTCGATGTTGTCCTTGACGCCGATCGGCACGCCGTCGAGCGGTGACAGGGGGGCGCCGCGCTGCCATCGCTCCGCAGAGGCTTCCGCCTCGCGCCGCGCCTGCGCCGGCAGCGTCGTGATGACGGCACGCAGCGGCGGATCGTCGGCGTCCGAGGCGCGGATCGCCTCGAGGCAGCGCTCGACGACCTCGACCGGGCTGCGCTTGCCCTCGCGGTACGCCTCGCGAAACGCGGCGAACGAGCGCCTTCCGAACGGCGCCTCGCCGATCATGCGCCGCCCGTCCACGGCGATCGGGGCGCCGCTCGAAACGTCACCGCCGGGCGCCTGTGCGCATCCTCGTCCTCCTCGTTGGCGCGAAAGCGCCCAATACCGAGCTCGCTAAGCATGAGCTGCGATACGCGCGATCCCGTGACGGGCGCGCGCACCACCGCGGCGAGCATCTGGAGCCTGCGTCCCGCGAGGCGAGGCGGCGGGCGGCGCGTGTACCCGGACGAGTTCTTCGGCGGCATAACGCACCGACTCTATCCCGAAGCCGGCGCTGTGACCAGCACGCCGGCGGCGCCGCGACCGCCGGCGGCACGACGACGCGCGCCAGCGAGGCGGCTTCGCGGCTTCCGCCCGAGCCGAATCGGATCGACACTCGCACCGTGCCCCATCCCGCGCTTTACGCCCATCGCGGCGCCGCCGCCGAGAGGCCAGAAAACACGATGAGCGCGTTCGAGCGCGCCCTCGAGGTCGGCGCCGATATCATCGAGACCGATCTGCACAGCACGGCCGACGAGCACCTCGTGCTCGCCCACGACGAGACCGGCACCCGCATGGCAGGACAGCCGGTGGCCATCCGCGACGTTTCCCTGGCCGAGCTGTCCACCTGGGACGCGGGATGGGGATTCGTCGGCAAACACGGTGGCCGTCCGTATGCCGGGCGCGGCCATCGCGTCCCCACCCTTGGCGAGGCGCTGTCGGCGTTTCCCCACGCGCGGTTCAACATCGACATCAAAGATCCGCGGCCCCGGGTCGTCTCCCAGCTTCTCGCGCACCTGCGCGCGCAAGGCGCCGAGTCTCGGGTCCGGCTCGCGAGCTTTTACACCCGCGCGGTGACGCTCGTCCGCGCGCGCGGTTACCGGGGCGAGACGTCGCTGTCGCGGACGGAGTTCTTGCTCGCGCTGCTCGCGCCGGCCGGCCTGTTCCGCCGGCTCCCGCTCACCGGCTCGGCCGCGCAGATCCCGGTGAGCGCCGACCCCCAGGGCCGCGTGCGGTTCGACACCGAGCGCGTCATCGCCAAGTGTCACCGCGCCGGGCTGCGGGTCGATTTCTGGACCATCAACGAGCCCGAGAAGGCGGCGGAGCTCGTCGGGCGCGGGGCCGACGGCATCATCACCGACGACCCCGCCGGGCTGTACGCGGCCGTCAAAGGCGAGTTTGCGCCCGGGTCGCATCCCGCGCCCGCGCGGCGATGAGGCGGAGGGGCCGCCGCGCCTACGACCCCACGATGCGGGCGAGGACCGATGGCTTTCCGCGGCGCCTCAGGATGTAGCTGATGACGGGCGGCGCCGACAGCGCCACCACCAAGATACCCGCGGCGAGCCAGAATTCGACCGAGCCCGGATCGGTGAGACCGTCGCCCAGGAAGGTGAGGATGAAGATGATCGGACCGTTTCCCAGGAAGCTCGCGAGCAGGAACTGGCGGTAGCGGATGCGCGAGATCCCGGCGATGTAGTTTTGAATCTCGTACGGAATACTCGGGATGAGGCGCAGATAAAAGAACACGACGAACGCGTTTCGGTTGATGAGATCGGCGTAGCGCTCCACGCGCGTGCCACCGATCTTGTGCTCCACCCAGCCGCGGCCGAGCCGGCGCGCCACCGACATCGGGAGCAGACTGGCGACCAGGGTGATGGCGAACGTGAGGATCGCGCCGAAAACCACACCGAACGCGAGCCCCGCCGCGACCGACAGCACGGTGGTGCCGTAGGGGATGAACACGGCGAGCGTGTACAGGGCCGCATAGACGAGCGGCGCCGCCACCCCGAACGACAAGATGAAGTCGCGCAAAACCGCCGGCTCGAACACCCGCGCGTGCACCCCCCACAGCACGGCGCCGAGCAGGGCGAGGACGACGGCGATTTTCAGGATCGTTTTGATCATGGCCCGCGACCGGAACGGCGCCGTTGGCGAACGGGATGGGGCGCCTCGCTCAAAGCGGGTTCGGCATGACTTTACCGAGCTCGACGTATTCGCGATAAGCCCCCACCTCGAGGTCCTTGTCCACGAGCGGGCGCCCCTCTCGGGCGGCGGCCACCGCGGCGCGCACGATCGCGTTACGGATATGGCCGCCGGTCATCTCGTAGGTCTCGGCCAGTCGGCGAAGGTCCACGTCGCCCCCAAGGGCGGTTTCGGGCGGCAAGAGCGCGCGCCAAAGTGCCTCGCGCTGCTCCGCGTCGGGCTCCGGAAATCGGATGCGGACGCTGAGCCGGCGCATGAGCGCGGCGTCGATCCCGCTCTCCTGGTTCGTGGTAAGGACGCTCACGCCGCCGAACTGCTCCATCCTCTGCAAAAGATAGTTCACCTCCAAGTTGGCGTATCGGTCCTGTGCCCCGCGGACCTCGGTGCGCTTGCCGAACAGGCTGTCAGCCTCGTCGAACAAGAGCAGCGCCTGGGCGTCGTCGGCCTCGTCGAAGATGCGCGCGAGCTGCTTTTCCGTCTCTCCGACCCATTTCGACACCACGGCGGACAGATCGACGCGGAACAGCTCGAGCCCGAGCTCGCTGGAGACCACCGACGCGGCCATCGTCTTGCCGGTGCCGGGCGCGCCGGAAAACAGCGCCGACACCCCGCGCGACAGGCCGAGGTGACGCGCGTATCCCCACCGCTCGAGGATGCGCGAGCGCTCGCGCACGAGGGCGATCAAGTCTCGGAGCGGTTCGGTGACCTCCTCGGGGACGACGAGCTCGTCGAGGCGCGCCCGCCGGGTGACGCGCGTGGCCAGCGGCCCGACGTTCAGCGACAGCCGGCGCGCCAGCGCGACCTCGAGGTCCGCGATCGCGGCGACCCGGCCGTCGGCCTCGGCGGCGCGGGCGGCCTCTCGCGCGACCTCCGCGACGACGGCCGGTCCGACGACATAGCGCGCGGCCAACATTTCGGCCGAGCCCTCGGCGGACTCCCCTCCCTCGGCGCCCCACCCGAGCCCGTCGAGGGCCAGCCGCCAGGCGCGCGCGCGCGTGGCGAGCTCGGGCCGCGGCAACACCAGCGTCCGCGCGGGGCGACCGAGGCTCGGCGCCGCGCTGCTC
>SLNH01000028.1 GCA_007133195.1 Nannocystineae bacterium
GCGCTCGACGCGACGGCCGTGGCCGACGCCGCGCGAGGCGCGTTGTCCGCGCAGCTCCTCACTGGCGCCCTGCGCGACCTCGAAGCGGCCGAGATGGACGAGGCGCCCTCCCTGGCAGGCGACCTTCGCGTCGTCCCGATCGCCGACATCCTCCACCTCTTGGACAGCCAGAGCCAGTCGGGAGTGCTCGTGGTCGCGCGCGGCACCGGCGAGGTCAAGGCTTACTTCCGGCAGGGCTCCCTCCAGCTCGCGCTGGCCGAGGGTGTCGAGGACGAATTTCTGCTCGGCCGGTTTCTCGTCGACGCGGGCGTCATCGGCCGGGATGAGCTCGAGGCGTTCCTCGAGGCGCGGGAGCCGGGCCACGACCTCATCGGCGCCGATCTCGCGCGCGCGGGCCTCGTGACCGAGGCCGGGGTGCGCGCCGCCCTGACCCGACAGACGTGCGAGCTCGTCTACGAGATTCTGCGGTGGAGCTTCGGCGGCTTCAAATTCGTCCGTAGCCGAAGCCTGCCGGCGCCGGTCACGCAAGCGGCGCTCAGCCTCGACGTCCCCGAGATCCTCATGGAGGGGTTTCGGCGCGTGGACGAGTGGCACCTCATCGAGCGAGAGATCGACGACTTCGAAACCGTGTTCCTCCGCAACGAGGACGCCGTGGCGCAGATGGGACGGTCGCGCCTCACGCGCGACGAGCTCACCGTGCTCGAGCTCGTCGACGGCAAGAACACGGTCAAAGACATCATTCGCTCGTCTCGGATCGGTTCGTTCGAGGTGTCGAAGATGCTCTACAGGCTGCTTTCGATCAAACTGATAAGGCGCCGGGTCATGCCGGTGGCGGTGTAGCCGAGGAGCGAGGTCGATGGTGCGCGGCGTCGGTTCGATGGGTCCGTGGATGAAAAATCCGCCGTGTGAGCGCCTAGACGACGGCGCCAGGCAGGCGGTCGCGCGGGCGATGGAGGCGGGACATGGCTCGTGAGCGGGCCACGGACGGCGAGAAGAAGCCGATGCGTAACGTCATCGTGTTCGCCATCGGCAGAAATCTCTACGCGCTCGAGCTCCGCTGGGTCCACGAGGTCGTGTCGCTGCCCTACGTCACGCGGGTCCCGACCGCGCCCGCCGGCGTGCTTGGGGCGGTGAACGTGCGCGGGGCCATCGTTCCTGTGATCGACGTCGAGGTCCTCGGCGGCGCGCCGGCGCCCGGCCGCCCTGCCC
Source organism: Nannocystineae bacterium (assembly GCA_007133195.1). GTDB lineage: Bacteria > Myxococcota_A > Polyangia > Haliangiales > Haliangiaceae > SLNH01. The sequence continues at coordinate 1,210 of SLNH01000028.1, forward strand.
GCCCCGGCGACGGGGCGATCCTGCTCGAGGTGGACGACGCGCCGTGCGCCTTCCGTATCGACAACGTCGAGGAGGTGACGACGCTGCACGGCGAGCGCCGCGGCCGCCTGACCGACGGGCGCGGGCGCGACATCGCCATCGTGGACCCGGAAGAGGTCGTGCGCCGCGTGGCCGCGGAGCCGCCGGGGCGAGGAGGACCGCGTGCGGGGTGACGCAGACGAGGGGTCGGTCCGCGAGGTGTTCGCGGCCGAGGCAGCCGACAATTTGGCCACGCTCAAAGACGAGGCGGCCACGCTCGAGGAAAAGCGCGCCGCCGCGGCGAATCTGCGCGAGGGCGCCGCTCTCGTCGGCGAGCACGCCATCGCCCACGCCGCGGCCGATCTCGTGGAGCGAGGCGCCAGCGCGGGCGGCGTCGCCGCGCTCGAGGCGCGCGTGTACGAGCGACTCATCCGCCCGACCGACGTGGAGGTCGAGGGCGACCTCGAGAGCGAGGAGGCGGGTTCGCTGAGGCGCCTGTTTCGCGACGAGGCCGACGAGACGCTGGAGCGGATCGCGACGACCCTCGCCGAGCTCGGCGACCGCGCGCCCGGCGCGGCGGTCTTGCGAGAGCTCATGCGGATGACGCACACCCTCAAGGGCTCCGCCGCGACCGTACAGCTCGGCGCGATCGGCGAGGCGTCGCACGCGCTCGAGGACGCGTTCGACGCGCTCCGGGGACGCGGCGACGCCTGGTCCCAACGCCTGTGTGATCAGCTCGTGGAGCTCGTCGACGCGCTCCGCGCCGCCGTGTCGGTCGGAGATAGGGCGACACAAAACGCTCAGATCGACGCGTTTTACGGCCTGCTCTCGCGGCTCGAGCTGCCGCGGGGCCAGGGATCGCACGCGACCGAGCGAGGCGCCGATGGCGGCGCGAGTGCGCCTCCCGCGCTATCGCTCAAGCAGCGCGACGCCGCCGTGTTGCGCGTGGACGCCAAGCGCATCGACAGCCTGATGGACAGCGTCGGCGAGCTCGCGTTCGACCGAACCCGCATCACCCGGCGGGCCACCGAGATAAGCCAGCTCGCGACCGACATCGATCGCGCCCGGCGGCGCCTCCCCGCGCCGGCCCGCCGTCTCGAGGGCGCCGAGCCCGACGAAGCGGCGCGCGAGGCGGCCGAAATATTGGCCGACCTCGAGTCCGAGCTCGACCGGCAGCTCGCCGCCTTGCGGCAGGCGAGCGGGGCGCTGCTCGAAGACGCCGACGCCCTGCGCCGCACCGGCAAAGCGCTCCAAGACGGCCTTACCCGGGTTCGGATGCTCACGGTCTCCTCGCTGTTCCGGCAGCTCGCGCCCCAGCTCCGCGCGATGGCGCGCGCGGCGGGCAAACGGATTCGCCTCGTGACCTCGGGCGGCGATACCGAGTTCGACAAGGCGGTCGCCACCCACGTCATCGACGCGCTGTTGCAGCTGCTCCGAAACGCCGTCGCGCACGGCATCGAGCCGCCCGAGACCCGGCGCGCGCGCGGCAAGCCCACCGAAGGTCGCGTCACCATCGCCGCGCGCCAGGAGGGGAGCACCATCGTCCTCGACGTGAGCGACGACGGCGCCGGCATCGACGTCCCCGCGCTGAGGCGTCGCTTCATCGAGCGCGGCGCCTGGACGGAGGCGCGCGCGGAGCTCGCCTCGGACAACGAAGTCATCCAAGCCCTGTTCGAGCCCGGCACGAGCCAGCGCGAGCGGGCAGACTCGCTCGCGGGGCGCGGCGTCGGACTGTCGGCCGTCCGCGAGAGCGTCGCCCGCCTGGGGGGCGAGGTGCAAACCCGCTCGATCCCCGAGCAGGGCACGCGATTCCGCGTGCGCCTCCCGGTGACGGCGGCGGTGAGTCAAGCCCTGCTGTTTAAGGTCGGCGGCGACGTGTTCGCCCTGCCGCAGAGCTACGTGGTGGAGACGGCCCACGTGGACGCCACGTCGCTGCCGCGCCACCTAAACACGCGCAGCCGAACCGTCCCGCTCGTCGGCCTCCATCAAGTCCTCGAGGCCGAGCTGCCCGCGGATGCGCGAAGCCTTCCGGCGGTGGTGCTCGCCTTCGCCGGAAAACAGCTCGCCATCACCTGCGACAAGATCGTCGGCCCCCGGGAGATCGTGATCAAACAGCTCGGGCCGATCCTGTCCACCCTCCCTCTTTACGCGGGCGGGACGATAAGCGGCTCTGGAAAGGTGCAGCTCATCTTCGACCCGGCGGAGCTGGTCCGCATCGCCTTCCCCGAGGGCGCCGGCCCGCCCGGGGCAGGGCGCGACCTCCGCCCCCGGTGACCACTATCGGCAAAACCGCAAACGCCGCGCAGGCGGATTCGTCCCGAGCCGATCGAAGGCCGAGCCCCTTTGGTTGACGCGCGCACCTTCCTGCCGTCGTCACAGGTGGCCGCCGAACAGAAACAGGATTTGGAGCACACCCGCCAAGCAGCCGAGCACGGCGCCGGCGAGCACGAGCTTCCACTCGTCCTTTTGAAACGGCGGGCGGAGGATCCCCTCGAAGCTTTGGGCGTCCAAGACCGCCATCTTGCCGAACAGCTCGTTGTAGATGTCGATGGCGCGCGACGCGAACACGTATAGGAATCCGTCGGGTTTGCGCTCGAGCTCGGCGCGAAACCGCGTGTCCAGCTCGCCGCGCAGCTCGTCCCAGTCCAGATCCGGGACCATCGCCGTGACCATGGGATTTTGGCTGTAGCGATCGAGCATGTCCCCGGCGTGCTTTTCGATGATCTGAAACAGCCGCTCGCCGGCGTCGCCGGACGTCATGTGGGCGAGGATGTTGTCGGGGTTCAGGATGTCGCGGGCGGTCATGCGGGCAAAGCCCTCCGAGACCTCCTCCTGGCGCTTGTGAAACAGCCCGTGCACCCGCAGGGGGCCGATCCGGCGCGGCTCCGACGGCTGAAAGATCATTTTGATCGCGAGGAAGTTCGTGACATAGCCGACGAAGAAGCCGAAGAAAGGCAACACCCACCACGCCGGGAAGCTCACCCACGCCCCCATCTGCACGATCCCGAACAAAAACCCGAAGTAGGCGCCCGAACGGCGGATGAACTCGAACTCGTCGGCGCCCACGCTCTGAAACATGTCGCCGATGACGTGTCGCTCGCGCTCGGCCGACTTCACGACGATGTCTTGGAGGTCGATAATCGATTCGATGTCGTCGCTCACGTCCGACAGGATGGCGACGGCCACCTTCTCCAGATCGGCCCGCACGAGCTGGCGGATCTGCGCCTTGACCGCGTCGGGCGCCTGTTCCCAAGTCTCGGGGGCGCGCTCGGCCAGCGTCTCCACGAGCACGCGCTCGGTGAGCTCGTCGAGCGATCGACCGAGGTTGCCGTTCGTGAACTCCTCGGGGTCGAAGTCCTTGAACAGGCTGCGCAGGTTGATGAGGCGCGAGGTGATGATATCCGTGGACTTGCGCGCGAGCTCCACGGCGTTGGCCGGCACGATGCCCTGCCAGCCGAAAATCGGGCGAATGCCCACGAACTTGACGGGGTAGAACATCATCCGCACGGCGATGACGTTCGTCCCCCACCCCACCGCGGCGCTGATGAAGGGGATGAAGAGAAACAGCCAGTCGAAATGAATATCCATGGGCCTCGTTGCGCGAGTCCCCGCATCCTATCGCAGCTTTCGCGCCGCGTGGGCGCCCGGACTCGCCCGAGGCGCCAGATGGGCGCGCGAACGCCCGCCGGGGCGAGCTGGCGCCCGTCGCGGCGCATCCGCGCCCCGCTCAGCTACGCCGGCGCCCGGACTTGCGAGAGCCCGGCTGGCGCGACTTGGCCGTCTTGCCGTCTCTCCGTCCTTTGGAGGTCGCCTTGCGCTCGTCCTTGCGGCGCTCGCCCGCGGCCCGCGCATCCCCGCGCCGCCGCTTCCGCCGCCCCCCGGAGACCGCCGCGTAGCCGCCCGCGCTCACGAGCCGAAACTCGACCCGCCGGGTGGCGAGCGACGCGGCGACGACTTCCACGACCACCGGATCTCCGAGCTCCAGGGTGATCCCCGTGCGGCGGCCGCGCAGCACCATGCGCAAGGGATCGAAGTCGAAGCTGTCCTCGGCGATCCCCTCGAGCTTGATCAGGCCTTCCACGAAGGGCTCGTCGAGCTCGACGAAGGCGCCGAACGAGGTCACGGCCGACACCTGCCCGGCCTTCTCCTCCCCGAGGTGCTCGCGCATCACATAGGCGCGATACATCGACACGGCCTCGCGCTCGGCGCTCTCGGCGCGCCGCTCGTGCTGAGACGAGGTCCACGACAGCTCCGCGAGTTCCTCGCGGCTCGGACCTTCCGCGCCGCCTGCGCCGCCCGACGCCTGCCCCTCCGCGTGTAGCTGCCGCTTGAGCTGGCGGTGCACGAGCACGTCGGGGTAGCGGCGAATCGGCGAGGTGAAGTGGAGATACTCGTCGGACGCGAGGCCGAAGTGGCCGATGTTCTCCGTGTCGTATTGCGCCTGCTTGAGCGAGCGCAACACCAGGAACGAAAGCGCCCTGCCCTGAGGCATGTCGGCGACCGCTTCGAGCGCCTTCTTCACGCCCGCGGGGGTTTTGACCTCGTCCGGATCGACGCCCACGCCGTAGTGACCGAGCACCTCGCACAGATCTTCGAGCTTTTCGTCCTCGGGCGGCGCGTGCACGCGCCACACGCCCGTGATGCCGCGCTCTTCGAAGTACGCCCCCACCGCCTCGTTCGCGCGGATCATGAACTCTTCGACGAGCTGGTAGGCGCTCTTTTCGCCTTCGGCGCCCTTCGCCCGCACCACGTCGCGCACGAGTCTCGGATCGTCCTCGTCGAGGATCACCTTGGGTTCCGCGATCTCGAGATCGAGGGCGCCCCGGCCAATGCGGCGCTGGCGGAGCGTCTGAGCCAGCGCGTCGAGCCTGGTGAGCGCCTTCGCCCACGGCCGGTACGCCTCGCGCCGGCCGCGGAAGTCGCCGCTGAGCGCCGCGGCCACGCCCGGGTAGTCGAGGCGGGCGCGCGAGCGGATCACCGAGGCGGCGAACGACTTGCCCCGCAGCGTCCCCGCCTCGTCGAAGTCGAGCCGGACGACCATGGCGAGCCGGTCGACGCCGGGGTTGAGCGAGCAGATGCCGGAGGCGAGCCGCGTGGGGAGCATCGGCAGCATCCTGTCCGGCAGATACACCGACACCCCGCGGATGCGCGCCTCGGCGTCGAGCGGGCCGTCTGGATGCACGTAGTGCGAAACGTCCGCGACGGCGATCCACACGCGGGGTCCGTACGGGCCGTCCTCGATGCACAGCGCGTCGTCGAAGTCCCGCGCGTCCTCCGGATCGATGGTGACGAACGCGCGATCGCGCAGGTCGATGCGATCGGGGAGATCCTCGAGCCTCACCGCGTCCGGGATCGCTTCAGCTGCCGCGAGCGTCTCCTCGGGGAACTCGTCCGGAATCTCGGCGCAGGCGATGATCTTTTCGATCTCGGTGCGCGGATCTTCGGGATCCCCGAGCACTTTCGTGACGCGCGCGACGAGCTCGGAGCGCACCGGCGTCGGGTAGCGCGCGATCTCCACCACCACGGCGTCACCCACCCGCCCGCCGCCGGCTCCCGCCTCGAGGCCGATGTGGCCGTAGTCGGTGGCGATGCGCGGATCGTCGGGCTCGAGGTAGATGACTCGCCCGGCGCGCCGGAGCGTCCCGGTGAGCTTGCCGCGCCCGCGGGACAGCACGCGCTCGATGCGCCCCTCGGTGCCCTTGTAGCCCTCCCACGTGTGGACGAGGACCCGGTCTCCATCGAGGGAAGCGCCGCGATACTTGGCCGGGATGAACACATCGTCGTGCTCGTCTTCGCGATCCACGAAGCCGTAGCCTGCTGGATGCACGCTGATGCGACCCACGGCTTGCGCGTCGTCCGCGCGCTCGGTGAGCGCGTAGAGCCCTCGTCCCAGCCGGGTGACCGACCCTTCGTCGACCAAACCGGTGACGACGCGGCGCAGGCGGTGGGCGTCTCGCTTATCCAGGTTCAGCTCCGCGGCGAGATCCGAGATCCTCATGCCGTCGGTGTAGGCCTCACCCAAGGCCGAAAGCACGGCCTGTCGATCGACTGACATACGCGGAAGCCGCCCTTATCTATAGGCCCGGAGGATGCCGGCGTCGCTCACCGCGTAGATGACGCCGTCAGAGGTGATCGCGGGGGCCGCGTCCACGTCGCGCACCATGTCGATGTACCACAAGAGCTGCCCTTCGGGGGACAGCGCGTAAAGGTGTCCGTCTTGCGCGCCGACGAGCACGCGGCCGTTTTCCGCGATGACCGGCGAGCTGTGCACCTTCCCCGCCGCGCCGAACCGCCAAAGCACATCGCCGTCCGGCCCGATCGCGTAAAGGTGGTTGTCATAGGAGCCCACATACAGCGTGCCGTCCTCGCCGAGCGCCGGCGACGAGCGCACATCGCCGCCCGTCACGACTCTCCATGCCAGGCTGCCGTCCGCCTCGAGCGCGTAGACGTGGTTGTCATCGCTGCCGAAGTAGATGCGGCCGTCCGGTCCCAGCGTCGGTGACGAGTCGATGTCGTGGCCGGTGCGAAACCCCCAATTCAACGTACCGTCCGGGCGGATGGCGTAAAGGGCGTTGTCGTGCCCGCCCGCGTAAAGCTCCCCGTCCGGCCCCAGCGCCGGGGCCGTGGGCATGCGGCCCGCGGTCGCGAACTTCCAGCGGATGCGACCGTCGGGCCATATCGCGTAAACGCCGTCTGCTCCCACGTAAATCACCCCGTCGGGTCCGAGCGTGGGGCCGCCGTCCACGTCGCAGCGAACGCCCTCGGGCCCGAACGCCATCGGGTCCTCGCAGTCGCCGATTCGAAGCGACCAGAGCTCCTGTCCGCTCTCGCCATCCACGGCGTACAAATGGTGGTCGTCAGAGCCCACGTACACGGTGCCGTCCTCGGCCACCGCCGGCGTGTTCCACATGCGATCGCGCGCCTCGAACGTCCACAGTATCTCGCCCTCGGGGGATACGGCCCGCAGGGCACCGTCGTGGGACGTGACGTAGACTCGCCCGCTCGGTCCTACCGTGGGCGATCCGACGATAGGTCCGCCGACTTGCACTTCCCACAAAAGCTCGGGCTCCGACGCCGGCACCGGGCCGCCCGCACGCCCGGTGTTCTGCGCGTTTCCCTGAAACATCGCGTAGGGCGGGGGACCTTCGGCCGGCTCGTCGTCGCCGATGCGCCCGCTGTCGGCGTCGCCGTCGTCTTTCGCGTCCACCTCGTCGCCGTCGCCCGCGTGCGCGGCAGAGTCCGCCGGCGGCTCCACGCAAGTCCCCTCGGCGCAGATTCGCTGGCCGCGACACTCGGTGTCACGGGTGCAGCCCTCGGAAGGGACCCCAGCCGTCCTCGGACACCCCCACGCGGCGACGCCGAAGACGAACACCACGAAGGCGAAGCCAATCGCGCGCGCTCGCATCGCGGCAAACCATAGCACCCAAGAGCGCCGACAGCCGCGGGCGCGGAGCATGAAAAAATCGGCTCGCGAGCCCGAGCGGGCCGCCTACGCCTGCGGGATGTTGTCGCTGAACCGCTCGGCGAGCTTTTCGAAGTACCGGCGCGTCTCCTCGAGCACGTCGGGATCCTGGTCCGGATACATGCGGATGCCGTGGACCCCCATCGCGTCGGTCGTCACGGGCCCGACGGGGAGGCCGCCCACGATCCCGGTCTGCTCGTGATATAAAAGCGCCAGCACCTCGGCGTGGCTCTCGGGAACGAGGAAGGTGCGGCGCCCCAGCTCCGGTCGGCCGTCCTTGAAGCCTTCGACGAGCTTGGCCATTCGCCTTCATCTTTTCCCGAAACGAAACGGGGGTCAACGGCGCCCGCTGCGCAACCGCGCGGTCGCGAACGCGCGCCGAACCGAGCGATCACCGCGACGCGATGGGCCCGTTCGATGGCCCGGCCCAAGGGGCGACGCCAAACCGCCCAGCAAGCGGCTCAGCCGAGCCGGTTTTTGCGGAGCCTGCGGGCTCGGGTCTTGCCCAGCCCGCGGCGGTGGCGGGCTGCCTCTCGGGCCTTGAGCCGCCGCTTTTTGAGCGCGCGGTCCCGCTGGTAGCGCGGGCGTCTCTTCAGGGTGCTTTTGGTGCGTCGGGTCTTGGCCACGGGCGATCTCCTTCTAGGTGGCTCGGGCGAAGTGACATCCGCGAGGTCGCAGCGGATGGACTTCGGCACGGTTCACCCAGCGCGTGACGTACCGGAAAACCTCGCCGTGGTCAACCGCGCGGGTTGATGCGACTGCCTGGTCCCGGGTTAACTGTGGCAATGAAGATTTACACGAAGATCCTCATCGGGATGCTCGTGGGCGCCGTGGTCGGCCTCACGCTCGGGCCGCAGTCGCCCTTGCTCGAGGCCGACCTCTACCACGTCCACAGCGCCGAGCAGGTCACGCTGCTCGCCGATCCCGAGGATCCGGACAGCGAGCTCCCCCTGCCGCCCGAGGCGGAGCTCCGATTGAGCAAACTGGACGTCGTCACGACCAGCAAGGTCGATGCTTCCGGCGATCGCCACGAGATCCCGGAGCTTGCGCGGGTCTCGTTTCGCTTCAGCCGGCACATGGCCCTGTTCGACGACAAGGGCCCCGTCCGCGGTTCGGACCGCGAGGTGCTCCGCGAAAAGGAGCGGGGTGATTTGCGCGCGCTTTTGGGCGCCCCGCGCACCGGCCAGCGTGTGGAGGCCTGGCTCGTGTTCGAGACCATCGAGCTGGACGGCGGCGGCTTCGTCACCACACCCGAGCCCATAAGCGAGCTCGGCCTCACGATCATCTCGTATCTCAGCCCGATCGGTGAGCTGTTCATGCGGCTGATCATGATGGTGATCGTGCCGCTCGTGTTCGCCTCGCTCCTCGTCGGTATCGCGAGCCTCGGCGACATCCGCAAGCTGGGGCGGCTGGGCGGCAAGACGCTCGGCCTGTACCTCGCCACGACGGCGACCGCGATCACCATCGGCCTGGTGAGCGCTCACCTCGTAAACCCCGGAGGCTTCGTCGGCGAGCGGGACCGCGCCGCCCTCCAAGCGCAATTCGACCAAGACGCCGACGATCAGGTCGCCGCCGCAGCGGAGGCGCCCTCGACGGTGGAGAACCTGCTCCAGATCGTGCCCGAGAACCCCGTGGCGTCGATGACCGAAGGCGACATGCTGCAGATCATCTTTTTTGCAGTGCTGTTCGGCATCGCGCTCACGCTCGTCAAGAGCGACCGCTCGCGACAGGTGGTGGGCTTCTTCGACACCGTGCAGCAGGCCATGATCGTCATCATCCACATGGTGATGGCGGTCGCTCCGTTCGGGGTGGCGGCGCTCATCGCGGAGGTTTTGGGCTCGAGCGGCTTTTCCGTCCTCAAGGCGCTGGTCGTCTACGGCCTCACCGTGCTCCTGGGCCTCGCCATCCTCGCGGGAGGCGTTTACGGGGGACTGGTCCGCGTCATCGCCAAGGTCGGGTGGATCCGGTTTATGAAGGCCGCGCGTCCGGCCCAGCTCATCGGCTTTTCCACCTCGTCCTCCGCCGCCGCGCTTCCGGTCACGATGCAGTGCGCCCGGGACAACCTCGGCGTCTCGCGGCCGGTGTCGAGCTTCGTCCTGCCCCTCGGCTCCACCGTCAACATGGACGGGACGGCGCTTTATCAGGGGGTCGCGGCGGTGTTCATCGCGCAGGTGTTCACCGGCGGTGACCTGTCTTTGGGGACCCAGATCTCGATGGTCCTCGCGGCGACGATGGCCTCCATCGGAGCGGCGGGCGTGCCCGGCGCGGGCATGATCACCTTGGCGATGGTGCTCACCACGGCCGGGATCCCCACCGAGGGGATCGCGCTCATCCTCGGCGTAGACCGCATCCTCGACATGTTCCGTACAGGGGTGAACGTCACCGGCGACCTCGCCGTCACCAGCGTCATGGCCGCGACCGAGGGCGAAAAGCTCGATCCGATGAGCTCCGACGCGGATCAAAGCGATCCGGACCGCGGCTTCGAGGGGCGCCTCGACAGGGAGCCCAGCCCGGTCGATCTCGAGGACGACAAATGACGATCACCTCGGGCGCCGCGCGGCGCCGGGCCCGTCTCACCGCGCGCCTAGCATTGCGGGCAGGCGCGACAGCTCCCGAAGCAGCGCTTCTGGGGTCTCGACGAAGAACTCCACGCCCGCGTGGGTACCGCCGACCTGGCACACGAACGTGTGCTCGCGTCCGGCCTGCTGCACCACGTCGAACATCTCTTCGTCGGTTCGATCGTTCCCCGCGCACAGCACGAGGTCCGCTGCCTCTTGCGCCTCGAGGATCGCCTGCGCCGCGCGGGCCTTGGAGACGTCGGCGTGACGCACCTCGATGACCCGCGAGCCCGACATCACCGTGAAGGGCTCGTTGGCGAGGCTCGTCTCCAGCACGCTGTGCAGCTCTTTGGCGCGCCACGTGCCGAACTTGGGGTCCGATCCTCGGTAGTGCCACGCGATGGATCCCGCCTTGCGCTCGACCTGACTGCCGGGCGTCCGCTCGGTAAAGTCTTTGAACACGGGAAGGACGATCTCGTCGAGCGGCGCGAGATCGAGCTGCGGCGGCTCGGACCACGTTCCTCCCGGCGATTTCACCTGGAAGCCGTGCTCGCACACGAGCCCGACCGGCAGATCGCCGAGCCAGGCGTCGAGCACCTCTGCGCGGCGCCCGCTAAACACGTACACCGTGCCCACCTCACCGAGCCGAGCCAAAAGTTCGCGCAGATGGCGCGAAGGCGCCGCCTGGCTCGGCATCTTGGCGTGCGGCTGGATCGTCCCGTCGTAGTCCAGGAACAAAAGCGGCGCCCGCGCGCGCCTGATTCGCTCCTCGATGTCGGGGCGCGACAGCGACAGTTTCGCGTGGCGTCGCTCCTCCAGCGCCCAGTGCGACTCGAGCTGGCGGAGAAACTGCTCCGCCCAAGCCACCGAGGTGTTCCGCAGCACGAACTCCCGCATGTGCTCGAACGCCTCGCGCCCCGGGCCGTCCATCGACAGCGCGTCGGCCATCGCCTGGGCGATCTGGCTCGGGTTGTGCGGGTTGACGAGCATCGCGCCGGGCAAACACGGCGCGGCGCCCGTAAACTCGCTCAGAATCAGCGTGCCCGGCCGATCCCCGCGCGCCGCCACGTACTCGAGGGCGACCAGGTTCATGCCGTCACGGACGGGCGTGACGAGGGCGATGTCCGCGAGCTGGTAAAGGGCCGTGAGCCGGCTCCGCGGCATGTGCTGATTGATATACATCAGCGGCGACGCGCCCAGCGTGCCGTATGTGCCGTTGATGCGCCCTGCCAGCTCGTCGAGCTCGCGCTTGAGGGCCTGATACTCGGCCACCTCGGTCCGCGAGGGCGATGCCACCTGGATGAGCACGACCTCCTCGCGAAGGTGCGGGTTGTCGCGGAGGAGCTCCTCGAACGCGAGCAGCTTCTGCGGCAGCCCCTTCGTGTAGTCCAGGCGGTCGACGCCCAAAATGACCCGGCGACCGGCGATGCCGCGCTCGAGCTCTTCGTATTGCTCGCGGCACTCGTCGCTCTGCGCGAACGCGTCGATCTCGCTCGGCTCGATCCCGATGGGGAGCACACCGAGGTGCGCGTGGTGCGTGGGCAGGAGCACCGATTCCGGATCGGACTCGAGGCCGAGAACGCGGAGCGTGGAGCTGCGAAAGTGGTTGACGTACTCGTAGGCGTGAAAGCCGATCAGATCGGCGCCGAGCATGCCGCGCAAGATGCTCTCGCGCACGGGCAAGGTCCGGTAGGTCTCCGACGACGGAAACGGGATATGGAGGAAGAACCCGATCGGACACTCGACGCCCGACTCCCTGAGCATGCGCGGCACGAGGGCGAGCTGATAGTCGTGCACCCAGATCGTATCCCCCGACTTCGCGTGCGCGACGATCGTGTCGGCGAACCGTCGGTTGATCCGCTGGTAGAGCTCCCACGCCTGCTGATCGAAGCGAAGAGGCCCACTCAAACTGTGAAACAGCGGCCACAGCACTCGGTTGGAAAACTCGCCGTAAAACCCCTCGTGCTCGTCTTCGTCGGTGAACACAGGTATGCCGAGGTCATCACCCTCGAGCTTGGCCCGCACCGCCTCGCGTTCGCCTTCGTCGACATGCGTACCCGGCCAACCGATCCACGTAAACGGCCGGTGATCCGCCAGCGCGCGCAGCGCCGTGGCCAGGCCGCCGGGGCTCGCTTCCGCCGTCCATGCCCCCTCGTGTTTCTGCACCGCCACCGGCAAACGCGCCGACGCTACGATGAGCTTCCCCTCCATGACGCACCCTTATGTCATACTCCCGCACTTGCGACAAGTAAGGAGCAACGTTGCGACTCGCACTACTCGGAAATTGCAGTTATCAAGCGCTCGTCGATGATGCCGGTCGAATTCAATGGCTGTGCTGGCCGAGATTCGACTCGAGCTTCGTGTTCGGCGAGCTTTTGGATCCGGAGCGCGGTGGCGAATACTCGATCGCTCCCGCCGATGAAACGTTTACGACCGAGCAGCGGTATGTAGCCCACACGAACGTCGTCGAGACGCGCTTCCGGTCGAACGCGGGCGAGTTCGACGTGATCGACTTTGCCCCGCGCTTTCTCCAATACGAGCGCTCCTTCAAACCGACGATGCTCATCCGGTGCATCAAGCCCCGAGAGGGCGCCCCGCGCGTGCGGGTTCGCTGCCATCCCGTTTACGACTACGGCCGCGCGCAGCCGTCTTCGTACGTCGCGTCCAATCACATCCAATGGCTCTTGCCCGGGGCTCAGCTCCGGCTCACCACGAACGCGTCGCTGTCGTATATCGCCGAGGGTCGATCCTTCGAGCTCGATCGTGACGTCTACCTGGTGCTCACCTGGGGCGAGCCGCTTCAGGCCCCCGTGGTCGAGACGTGCGAGGCGTTCTTGACGCGCACCATCCGCTACTGGACCACGTGGGTGAAGCACTGCACGCTGCCGGAGCGGTTTCAAGAGGAGGTCATCCGGTCGGCGCTCACGCTCAAGCTCCACCAGTACGAGGACACCGGCGCGATCAGCGCCGCGACCACGACGAGCCTGCCCGAGTACCCAGGCGCCGGCCGCAACTGGGATTACCGGTTCTGCTGGCTGCGCGACAGCGGCTTTACCCTTGGGGCGCTGAGGAGGCTCGGCCACTTCGAGGAGATGGAGCTGTTCGTCTCCTATCTGCGAAACATCGCGGAGGAGACGCCATCGCGCCTGCAGCCCGTGTACGGCATAAGCGGCGAGCGCGACATCGACGAGTTCATCCTCGAGCACCTCGCCGGCTACCAAGGGAACAGGCCGGTCCGAGCCGGGAACGACGCCTACCGGCAGGTCCAGCACGACGTCTACGGTGAAATGCTGGCAGCGATCGCGCCGATGTTCCTCGACGTCCGATTCTTCGACGAGGCCCATAAACGCTCCACGGCGCTGATCCACAAGCTCCTCGAGGATATCGAGGTCTGCTTGGAGCTTCCTGACGCAAGCCTTTGGGAGAAGCGGGACGAGCCGAAGCTCCACACTTTCTCGGTGCTCATGCATTGGGCGGGCGCCACCGCGGCCGAGTCCATCGGCGCGCGCACCGGCGACGCGCCGCTCGAGCGGCGCGGGCGAGCGCTCGCCGAGGCGGCCCGGCGGATCATCGAGGATCGGTGCTTTCGGCCCGAGCTCGGCTACTACGCCGACACGCCCGACGACAGCGACGCCGACGCGTCTTTGATGATGATGGTCAACCTCGGGTTCCTCGAGCCGGACCATCCGCACGCCGAGACGCACGTGCTCTCGCTCGCCCGTCGCCTCGCCGCCGACAGCGCGCTTTTATACCGCTATCGCCACGACGACGGCATCGGCGAGACCCACGCCACGTTCACGGTGTGCGGGTTTTGGTACGCGGAGGCGCTCGCGCGACTCGGGCGGCTGGAAGAAGCCGAGTCGGTGTTTTCCAAGCTCGTCGGCCACGCCAACCACGTGGGCCTGCTCAGCGAGGACATCGATCCCACAAACGGCGCGCTGCTCGGCAACTTCCCGCAGACCTATTCGCACGTGGGGATGATCAATGCGGCGTTCGCGATAAGCCCGATCCACGGGCCGCTTTTGTGACGTCATGAGCCGCCGCGCCGGCCACCTCGTCCTCGGCGTCGCGATCGCCGCCGTCGCGGGACTCGCGGCGCACGCGGCGGGTCTCGGCGCGAGCGCGGCGTTTACCGCCGCGACCGCCGGCCTGTGCGCCACGTGGTGGGTGCTCGAGCCGGTCCCGATCCCCGCCACGTCGCTCATTCCCCTCGTCGCCTTCCCGCTCACAGGGGTCTTGCCGCACGACGAGGTCGCGAAGAACTACGGCGACTGGATCATTCTCCTTCTGCTCGGCGGCTTCATCCTGTCGACGGCCGTCGAGCGGTGCGGCGCGCACCGCCGGCTGGCGTTCGGCATGGTCCGCCTCACCGGCGGCAGCGGCAAACGCCTCGTGCTCGGCTTCATGCTCGCCGCGGCCGTGTGCAGCATGTGGATCTCGAACACGGCGACCACGCTGATGCTGCTCCCGGTCGCCATCGCCGCCGTGAAGGAGGCGGGCGACGAGCGCTTGGCGGTGCCGGTCCTACTGGGCGTCGGCTACAGCGCCAGCATCGGAGGTCTCGCCACGCCCATCGGCACGCCCCCGAACGTGATCTTCATGGGCATCTACGAGAGCGCCACGAGCACGACGGTCACGTTCATGGGCGCCACGCACGAGATCGGCGGCACCCAGATCACGTTCGCCCAGTGGATGGCGATCGGGCTTCCCGTGGTGATCGTGCTTTTGCCGCTCGTTTGGCTCTACCTCACGCGGCGCGTTCGCGGCTCGGCGCGACCTTCGCTCCCTGAGCTTGGCCCTTGGAGCCCCGCCGAGAAGCGCGTGCTCATCGTGTTCGGCGTCACCGCGCTCGCCTGGATCTTCCGCGCGACGCCGTTTGGCGGCTGGAGCGGCGCGCTGGGGATCGAAGGCGCCTCCGACACCACCGTGGCCATGGCCGCCGTCGTCGCCCTGTTTCTGATTCCCGACGGCAAGGGCGATCGCCTGCTCGATTGGGACACGGCGGTCAAGATCCCCTGGGGCATGCTCCTGCTATTCGGTGGGGGACTGGCCCTCGCGAGCGGATTCCAGGCCTCGGGCCTGTCGGCTGCCCTGGGCGACGCCCTGGGCCACATCGCCGCGGCCCCGCTCGTGGTGATCACGCTCGTCGTGTGCCTGGGCGTTACGTTTTTGACCGAGGTCACCAGCAACACCGCGACCACCACTGTGCTCTTGCCCATCCTCGCGGCGGCGGCGCTGGCAGCGGGCCTCGATCCCGCGGTGCTGATGGTGCCCGCGACGCTGAGCGCGAGCTGCGCCTTCATGCTCCCGGTCGCGACCGCCCCCAACGCCGCGATCTACGGCTCGGGCAAAGTCCCGCCCCACCGCATGGCGCGCGAGGGCTTCGCGCTCAATCTGCTCGGGGCTGCGGTCATCACCGCGATCGCGCTTATCCTCCTTTGATTCGGAGCGTGCGGCGCAGGCGCTTCATCGCCGGCCGCGGCGCGAGCGATCCCCGAGGAGCACTCGGTGCCCCCGCCCGATCGCCTGGCGCGACGCCATCGCTGGCTCGCCCGCGACGCCGGTGGCAGGCTCGAGTGGCGTCCGCGGCCTCCGCCCGGACTCCGGAGGGAACGACCATGACGACCATGACGGCACGACTCGAGCAGGCCAAGACGATCGCGGTGGCGGGCTGCTCGCCCCGCGAATCTCGCCCGAGCTACCGCATCGCGCGCTACCTTCAGCGCGCGGGATACCGGGTGATCCCGGTCAACCCGAACGCGCGCGAGATCCTCGGTGAGGACTGCTACCCGAGCGTGTCCCGCATTCCCGCGGACATCCAGATCGACATCGTCGATATCTTCCGCCGGTCGCGCTACACCGCCGAGGTGGTGACGGACACCCTCGAGCGAGCAAAGGCGACCGGACAGTGGCCGGCGATCTGGACGCAGCTCGCGGTCTCGTCTCCGCAAGCCGAGCGGTTGGCCAGCGAAAACGGCCTCCCCTACATCCGCGAGCGCTGCATCCGCGTCGAGCACGCGCGCCTTTTCGGCGAGCCGGGGGCGAGCTGATCGGGGCGCCGGCGCTCGCCCGCGCCGGCACTCGCCCGATCCCAGCGCAGCCGGAGGCCGAAACGAAAAACGCCCCGGCGCGGCGCTGGAGCCGAGCCGGGGCGTAGGCGAATTACGCGGGCTCCGCGGCGGGGGCCGCGGAGCTCCTCAAGCAAACATCAGTCGCCGTTGCCGTTCCCGTTGTCGCCGTTGCCGTTGCCGTTGCCGTTGTCGCCGGCATCGCCGTCCACGCAGGTCTTGTCGCCGGCGTCGTCCTCGCCGCAGGTGAGGCCGAGGGTGCTGCAGTCGGTCTCGACCACGCGGCGGTCGCCCTCGTTGTCGGCCGTGCAGCGGACCACGGTGTCGCCCTCGCACATCCCGGCCTCGGTCACGCCGTCGCAGGCGTCGTCGATGCAGGCGGCCTGGCCGTCGCCGTCCTCACCGCACACGAGGTCGTCGCC